>CBJMYK010000228.1:0-3296 GCA_966433795.1 uncultured Thiobacillus sp.
GCATCTCGCGCAGCAGCCAGGCGACGATGCCCTCGGCAGTTTCGCGGAACAGCGCCTCGCCGCTGAGCGCCCAGGCGTCGGCGTAGAGATGCAGCAGCGGACCGTTGTCGTAGAGCATCTTCTCGAAGTGCGGGATCGCCCATTCTTCATCGACCGAATAGCGGCAGAAGCCGCCGCCGAGCTGGTCGACGACGCCGCCCGAGGCCATCTTGCGGAGCGTGAAAAGCGCCATCTCGCGCGCCTTCGCGTCGCCGCGCTGCGCCCGTCGCATCAGGAAGAACAGTTCGCCGGGACGCGGAAACTTCGGCGCGCGCGAGAAGCCGCCCCATACCGGATCGAACGCCTGCGCGAGGTCGCGCACGCCTTGCTCGAGCGGCGCGTCGTCGAGCGCCGACGTCGGTGATGCGTCGGGCTGCGTTTGCGCCAACGCCGCCCGCACCGCTTCGTTCTGCGCGAGCACTTCGCCGCGGCGCTCGTGCCAGGCGCGTGCGACGTTCTCCATCAGCTCGGGGAAACCCGGCAGCTGATAGCGCGCCGTCTTTGGAAAGTAGGTGCCGGCGAAGAACGGCGTCTGGTCCGGCGTGAGGAACACCGTCAGCGGCCAGCCGCCTCCGCGCTGCGCCAGCAGCTGGTGGGCGGTCTGATAGATCTGGTCGAGGTCGGGGCGCTCTTCGCGGTCGACCTTGATGTTGACGAAGAGGCGATTCATGACCGCCGCGACCTCGGCGTCCTCGAAGCAGTCGTGGGCCATGACGTGGCACCAGTGGCAGGCCGAATAGCCGATCGACAGCAGGATGGGCTTGTCCTCGCGGCGCGCCTTTTCGAGCGCCTCCTCCCCCCAGGGATACCAGTCGACCGGGTTGTCGGCGTGTTGCAGCAGATAGGGGCTCTGTTCGGTGGCAAGTCGGTTGGGCATGGGGTTTGCTGGTCCGAGTGGGCGGGGAGCGGCAGGGCTGGCGCGTTCTCAGGGCCGGTCGGCAGACTGATCGCGAAGCGATTTCGACCGGGATCGGCGCCCCGCGTTCACGCCGTCCTGATCGGCCAATAATAGTTGATTAAATCGGTCAACAATTGTACGCTCGCAGCGAGATTTCGAAACAAAGGAGCCGTCATGTTGCAGGAATTGCTTGTTGCCGCGAGTTCGGGCGATGTCGCCCGGATCGAGGCTCTTCTCGCCGCCGGCGCCGACCACGCGGCCGCCGACGAGGCCGGTGAAACGGCGCTCATGCACGCCGCCCACAACGGCCATGTCGCCGCGGTCGAGGCCCTGATCGCGGCTGGCGCCGACGTCAATGCGAAGTCGCCGCAGGGCTGGACCGCGCTCGCCAAGGCTGCCTACAACGGCGAAACCGAGCGCGGCTATGTCGAAGTGCTCGAGGTCTTGCACGAGGCCGGTGCCTCGCTCGACGAGCGGATCTTCTTCGGCATCACGCCGCTCATGCTGGCCGCAGGCGGCGGCGACGCAGCGGTCGTCGAATGGTTGATCAACGCCGGCGCCGACGTCCTCGCGACCAACGAGGGCGGGCGCACCGCGCGCCTGATGGCGAACGACAAGTTCTACGTCGACGTGATCAATCTCTTGACCGAGGCCGAGCGCCAGCTCGGCGTGTCGGAGGACGGCTCGTGCTCGTCGACCAAGAGCGTCGTCAAGCCGCAGGTCGTCAACCTCATGAAGCCGACCACGCACTGAGACCGCCGGTAGTGACGCGAGCGCGCGGGATCAGCGGTTCAGCCAGTCGATCAGGTCCGGCCAATCTTCGAGATCGCGCTGGGCCACATGGGGCGGCAGGTCGAATAGGCTCTTGCCTTCGAACGCCGCGTTGACGTAATGCTGGGTGTTGCGCAGACAGCCCAGCACGGGCAGGCCCTGACGCGCCATGAACTGCTCGAGCGTGACGCCGGCGCGCGTACGTGCGTCGACCCGCATCCCCACGACCCCTGCGAAAAGCTTGCCGCGGCGCGCGGTCTTTTCCGCATTCACGGCAGCCAGAAAATCCTGGCTCGCCCGGATATCGAAGAGCGAAGGGGCGATCGGCACCACGACCCTGTGCGCGAGCTTCAGGGCGCGCTCGAGGTTCCGTCCATGAAGGCCCGCCGGCGTGTCGATCACGAGCCAGTCGCTGCCGGCCTTCTGGCCTTCGCGCAGCAGCCCGATTTCGGGCAAGGCCGCGCTTCGCATCGCTAGCCACTGTGTCGCCGATTTCTGCCTGTCCATGTCGAGCAGGGCGACGCGCTCGCCCTGCTCCACCAGATAGCCAGCCAGGTTGATCGACAGCGTCGTCTTGCCGCTGCCGCCCTTGGGGTTGGCGACCAGGATCACGCGCACCTTCGTTTCCCCTCCGAACACGGCAGCCCGAACCCGCCGGTGCCGCCCGGCACGAGGCGGGCCAAGGGCCTAAAGGGGCTCGACGCTGTAGGTGACGGCGAGCGTGTGGCTCGCGCCGGGCGCGACCGAGACGACGTTGTCCATCGCATTGCCCGACTCGACACAGACCATCTCGCGCCAGCCGGCGCCGGCTTTACCCTGCCCCATGTCGCCCATCTGCTCGGCCTTGGCGGTCCAGGGGGACCACACGATCGTCGACTGCGAGCCGCTCTTGGCGATGCGGATGCGGCGCTCGAGACCCGGGTCGACGATGACGCATTCGGCCGGCGTGTCGACGTAGACGCGGTCGACCTCTCCAGCAAAGGTCACGGCACCGCGCTGCGTCTTGCGCGCGAAGTTCTCGACCTTGTCGTGATAGTCGCCGTGGAGCCCCTCGACGCTGACCGCGCCGATGTCGCTGATGTGGAAATAGGTGTGCAGCGCCTCGCCGATCTCCACCGGCGCCTCGCCCGTGTTCGTCGTCGTCAGGCGCATTTCGAGCCGCTCACCGACGACGATCGTCAGCGTGAGCCGCGTCGGGTGCGGCCACTGCTTGCGCGTCTGCGCGTTTTCGAGCAGTTCGAGCGTGATCTCGGTGCGCGCGTCGTTGCGCTTGCGGCTGCCGACGACCTGCCACTCGACCGTGCGCGCGAAGCCGTGAGCCGGGAAGGACGCCTCGCTCGGATGCGCGCCGAACCACGGCCAGCACACCGGCGCGCCACCGCGTATCGACTTGCCGGGCGCGAACTTCGCCGCGTCCGACACCCATACGACCGGCGTGTGCTGCGACTTCGGCCGGAAGCTCACGACGTGGGCGCCCTGCAGGCAGATCGTCGCGCGCCCGCCGTGGTTGTCGATGTCGGCGTAGGTCAGGCCGCCCGCGCCGACTCTGAAACTGAATTGGCCCGGGGCCCCGTAACGCGCGAGCGGA
>CBJMYK010000229.1:0-3283 GCA_966433795.1 uncultured Thiobacillus sp.
ACCGCTCGTCGCGCCTGCGCCGTTGGAGGCGGCAGGATCTGTGCGGGCGCCGCAACGTCTCCAACGCCTGGCTCGGCTGTCTCGAGCGGTGGTTCCTGAACGCCGGCGGCCTGCGGCGCGTCGGGCGAGGGCAACTCCGCGTCGGCTTCGCTCGCCTGTCCCATCTCTTGCAGAAGCGTGGTGTCGGCGGCCGAATGCGGTTGGGTCAGCGCTTGCCAGATCAAGCCCATGACAAGCACGAAGGCGAGCGCAGGGAGAAGCGCGGTAAGCAGTTCTCGCAACACGCGGCGCCGTGGGACGCCGTCGTCCCCCTGGAACGCCGCACGGAACAGAGCCGGCATGGCGCGCTCGCCGTAGCGCGCGGCGACACGCGCGTTATGTGCGGGCAGATCGACCCTGCGTGCCGACGCGGGCAGAGGCGGTGCGGTCTCGGGTCTCAGCTTCGCCAGCACCATGACGTAGCCGACGTAGAGTAAGGCGAGCAGGAGGCCGGGGAAGAATGCGCCCGCGTATAGCTTGACGACCGATACGCCGGCGGTCGCGCCGTAGACGATCAGCAGCACCGAGGGTGGAATGAGTATGCCGAGGCAGCCGCCGGCGGTGATTACGCCGGCCGAGAGTTTGACGTTGTAGCCGGCACGCAGCATCGACGGCAGCGCGAGCAGGCCCATCAACGTGACCACCGCGCCGACGATGCCCGTTGCGGTCGCGAAGATCGCGCAGGTCACGAGCGTTGCGACCGCGAGCGAGCCAGGGATGCGCGCGAGCGCGAGATGCAGCGACTTGAACAGCTTGTCGATCAGATTCGCGCGTTCGACCAGGTAGCCCATGAACACAAACAGCGGGATCGAGATCAGCACGTCGTTGGTCATGACCCCGTAGGTGCGCTGCACCATCAGATCCAGCGTCTGGGTGACCGCGATCTCGGGATTGCCGCTGCGGTAGGCGAGCCACGTGAAGATCATGCCCATGCCCATGAGCGTGAAGGCCGTCGGGAAGCCGAGCATGATGGTCACGACCACCAGGCTCAGCATCAGGAGGCCGAGGTGACCGTTGCTCAGATCCCTCCAGGGCATCAGAACGCCGATCGCGACCAGGATGATGCTCATCAGCGCAAACCCGAAGCGCAGTTCCTTTTTCACCCGCGCGGCTCCTGGCGCGCGGCGTCGCGGTCAGCACGCTCGATGACGCTGCTGCTTACGTGCACCATCTCCTTCAGCTTGTCGACGTCGACTTCCTCGACGTCCTCGACGCGCGCCGGCCACGCGCCGCGGCGCAGGCAGATCACACAGCGCAGGATCTCGACCACGCCCTGGAGCAGCAGGAACAGCGCGGCGACCGGAATCACGAACTTGAACGGATAGAGCGGCAGCGGATCGGGGCTGAAAGTCTGCTCGCGAATCGCGAGCGATTCGTTGGCATAGATCCAGCCGGCGTAGGCGAGCGCAAAGATGCCCGGCAGGAAAAATGCGACATAGAGTACGAGGTCGAGCCCGGCCTGGACGCGCGGCGGAAAGAAGCGGTAGAGCACATCGCCGCGCACGTGGCCACCGTGTGCAAGCGTGTACGCGCCCGCCATCATGAAGAGAATCCCGTACAGCATGATCTGCACGTCGAGCACCCAGGGATGCGGTGTATTGAGGATGTAGCGGGAGAAGACTTCCCACGAGATCAGAAACGTCAGGAAGACGATCGACCAGGCGAAGAAACGGCCGGCAAAGGTGCTCAGCTTGTCGACCGAGCGCAGCAGCGTGTGCATGGCGTGGGTTCTCGCGATGGCTGCGGTAAGGGCTGCGTCGCGCCGGGGCAGCCCTCGAAGCCCTCGCCGCTCAGGCCCGACGCTTGGCGAAGAAGTGGTTGTAGGCCATCTTGTAGTCGACGTTGGTATCGTTCTGCCAGCGCGCAGCGCGGCGCGCGAAGTTGCGCATCGAGTCGAGCACCTGCTTGAACGCGGGATTCTGCGCGCTCTTCTCTGCCATGATCCGGTCCCAGGCCTGCAACTGCTTGCGCAGGATGGCGTCGGGTGTCTTGTAGAACTTGACGCCCTTCTTGGTGCTCATGTCGATATAGTCCTTCGAATAGCGGTCGATCGCCTTCCACGACATGTCGGCCGACGCCGCCTGGATCGCGTAGCGGATGATCGCCTTGTGCTCGGCGTTGAGGGCGTCGTATTTCTTCTTGTTGAAGAGGATCTCGAACTGCTCGCTGCATTGGTGGAAGCTCTGCAGCATGCAGATTTTCGCGACGTCGGGAAAACCGAGCAGATTGTCGGACGAGGCATTGTTGAACTCGGCCGCGTCGAGCAAGCCACGATCGAGCGCAGGAACGATCTCGCCCCCGGGCAGGGGATTCACGGCGGCGCCCAGATCCTTGTAGAGGTCGACCGCAAGACCGACGGTGCGGAACTTGAGGCCCTTCATCTGCTCCGGGGTGCTGATCGGTTTCTTGAACCAGCCGAACGGCTGGGTCGGCATCGGGCCATAGAGCATCGACACCACATCCATGTTCATGCTCTTGTAGATCTTTTCGAGCAGTTCCTTGCCACCGCCGTAATAATGCCAAGCGAGCACCGTGTTCGGATCCATGCCGAAGGCGGGGCCCGAGCCCCAGAGCGCGACGGCCGAGTTCTTGCCGTACCAGTAGGCGATCACGCCGTGACCGCCGTCGAGCGTGCCCTTGCTCACGGCGTCGAGGAGGTCGAAGGGCTTGACCACAGCGCCGGCGGGCAGAACGTCGATACGCAGCTCTTTACCCGCCATCGCGTTGACCTTGTCGGCGAAGTCGACCGCATATTCGTGGAAGATGTCCTTCGATGGCCAGGTGCTCTGGAAGCGCAATCGGACCGGATCCGCTGCCTTGACGAGCGAAGGAAAGCCGAGCGTCGCGGCCCCTGTCGCGGTAGCAGCGGCCGCGCCGAGGAAATTCCGGCGGCTCAGTGTCTTGTCCTGTCGCGTCGCGGGTTTGCTGTTCTTCTTGCTCATGGCCGTCTCCCCTGTTTATGTTGGAAAAAGCTTTTCCACATTAGTACAGCTTGTGAACGCGACCAATCAGGGAATGCTGTTATTCGCCGAGGGAGTCGGCGTTCCGGCCGCCGCATGATTTGCGACGCGACGATTCACACGGCCGTCGACGACAGGTGCGGACGAAGCCCGAACCCGCTGCGTCGAGCGCTTCGTTTTCGCAGGCCGAAAGCAAAACGGCCCGCGAAAATCGCGGGCCGTTCAAATATGGTGGCCAGGGGCGGAATCGAACCGTCGACACGCGGATTTTCAATCCGCTGCTC
>CBJMYK010000230.1:0-3280 GCA_966433795.1 uncultured Thiobacillus sp.
CACGCTCGAGCGCCGCATTCTCGGCATGACGCTGCATTGCGCACAGGACGCGGAATCGGGCGGCGAGAACGCGCTGCTCGATCACGAGATCGCTTACATCCAGTTGCGCGATCTGAACCCCGACTATGTCGCGGCGCTCATGCAGCCCGACGCAATGACGATCCCCGCACGGATGGACGAGGACAACGTCGCGCGCGCCGAACAGAGCGGGCCGGTGTTCGCGGTCGATCCCGGGCAGGGGTTCCTTCACATGCGCTACACGGCCCGGACGCGTTCGATCGTTTGGAAGAAAGACGCCACCACGCAAGCGGCCGTCAAAGCGCTTTCCGAAATCCTGACCGACTCCGATTACGTCCTCAGCGCGCGGCTAAGGCCAGGAATGGGCCTCGTCTGCAACAACGTACTGCACACCCGCAGCGGGTTTTCCGACTCGCCCGGGCACCGCCGCCTGCTCTACCGGGGGCGCTATTACGACCGTCTCAGCTTCCCCTCGCGCGCAGCTTAGACGGCGGGTAACGTAAAATAGCGGTCTCTTATTTCGGCCGTCTGCCGTCGTCATGCAGCTTCTCACCCTCGGGGTCAATCATCACACCGCGCCGCTCGCGATCCGCGAACAGGTGGCTTTCGGCCCCGACAAGCTGGTCCAGGCGCTCCATGAACTGACCCAGAGCAAGCGCGCATCCGAAGTCGCGATCCTCTCCACCTGCAACCGCACCGAGCTCTACGTGAACGCCGTGTCGCCCGAGACGCTGTCGCAATGGCTCGCTGACTTCCACCACATCGAGCGGCGCGATCTCGCACCCTATCTCTACACGCTACCGCGCGAAAAGGCCGCTCAACACGCATTTCGCGTGGCGGCGGGGCTGGACTCGATGGTGCTTGGCGAAACCCAGATTCTCGGGCAGATGAAGCAGGCGGTCCAGGCGGCCGAAGAAGCCGGCACACTCGGACTACTGCTGCACAAGTTGTTTCAGCGCACCTTTTCGGTCGCCAAGGAAGTGCGCAGCAGCACCGAAATCGGCGCCAACTCGGTCTCGATGGCCGCCGCGGCCGTGCGGCTCGCGGAGCGGATCTTCCCGAGCGTCAAGGAGCAGGCCTGCCTGTTCATCGGCGCCGGCGAGATGATTGAACTGTGCATGACGCACTTCGCCGCCCAGCACCCACGGCGCATGACCGTCGCCAATCGCACTGCGGAACGCGCGCGACCTCTGGCCGAACGTTTCAACGCGGGCGTGATTCCGCTGACTGCGCTGCCCGAAGAAGTCGCCGCCTACGACATCATCATCACCTCAACTGCGAGCCCGCTGCCCATTCTGGGCAAGGGCATGCTGGAGCGCGCGATCAAGCAGCGCCGCCACCGCCCGATATTCATCGTCGACCTCGCGGTGCCGCGCGACGTCGAAGCGGAAGTCGCGGACATGAACGACGTCTTTCTCTACAGCGTCGACGACTTGGGCCAGGTGGTGCGCGAAGGCATGGACAACCGGATCGCGCAGGTCGCGCAGGCCGAGGCGATCATCGAAACCAGCGTCGAAAGCTTCATCCACTGGATGGAAGGCCGCGAACTCGTCCCGGTCATTCGCGGCCTGCGCGACGCAGCCGAGCGGCATCGCCGCCACGAACTCGACAAAGCACACAAGGCGCTCGCGCGCGGAGACGATCCGCACGCCGTGCTGGACGCAATGAGTCACGGCCTCGCCAATAAATTCCTGCATGCGCCCACCCACGGCCTGAGCCACGCAACGCCCGGCGAGCGCGCCGAACTCGCGCGCCTGATCAGCCAGCTTTACGGGCTGCACCCGGAATGAAGGCAACCCTCGCCGACAAGCTGGCGCGCGCCGACGAACGACTGGAGGAACTCGACGCGCTCCTGGCGCAGCCGGAGGTCGCATCGGACATGGACAGCTATCGCAAGCTCACACGCGAGCACGCCGAGTTGTCGCCGGTCGTGAGTCTTTACCGCCAGTACAAGCAGGTCGAGGCCGACCAGAAGACCGCGCGGGAGATGCTCGCCGATGCCGACATGCGCGAACTCGCCGAGGCCGAGCTCGCCGACGGCACGGCACGCATCGCGCACCTCGAAAGCGAACTGCAGACCGCACTTCTGCCGCGCGACCCGAACGACGAGCGCAATATCTTCCTCGAGATTCGCGCCGGGACAGGCGGCGACGAATCCGCGCTGTTCGCCGGCAACCTGCTGCGCATGTACACGCGCTACGCCGAACGCCAGGGCTGGAAGGTCGAGGTCGTTTCGGAGAACCCCGGCGAGGTCGGCGGCTACAAGGAAGTCATCGTGCGCGTCGTCGGCGAAGGGGCCTACTCACGCCTGAAGTTCGAGTCCGGCGGACATCGCGTGCAACGGGTCCCCGAGACCGAGTCGCAGGGCCGCATCCATACGTCCGCCTGCACCGTCGCCGTGATGCCCGAGGCGGCCGAGGTCGGGGAGGTCGACATCAATCCCGCTGACCTGCGGATCGACACCTTCCGCGCATCGGGCGCGGGCGGCCAGCACATCAACAAGACCGATTCCGCGGTCCGCATTACCCACCTGCCGACCGGCCTCGTCGTCGAATGCCAGGACGACCGCTCGCAGCACCGCAACCGCGCACAGGCCATGAGCGTGCTCGCGGCGCGGCTCAAGGATCGCGAAATCCAGGCCCAGCAGGCGAGCGAGGCCAGCACGCGCAAGAGCCTTATCGGCAGCGGCGACCGCTCCGACCGCATTCGCACCTACAACTTCCCGCAGGGCCGCATCACCGACCACCGCATCAACCTCACGCTCTACAAAATCGACGCGGTGATGGACGGCGATCTCGGCGAGCTGCTCGACGCGCTCGCTGCGGAACACCAGGCGGCGCTGCTGGCCACGCTGTCGGGAGAGGCCTGAGCGATGACCGAGTCCGCGCCCACCGTTGCCGGCCTGATCGACGCCGCGACCGCCCGCATCGGCGCCGCGCTGGGGCTCGACAAACGCGAAGCGCGGATCGAGGCGCGCGCGCTCGCGGCCCGCGCCTGGGATGCGAGTCCGGCCTGGCTCATCGCCCACGGCACCGACGAGCCCGAGGCCTCGCAAGCCGACAATCTCGAAACGCTCCTCGCGCGCCGACTCGCGGGCGAGCCGATCGCCTACATCTGCGGCGCGCGCGAGTTCTACGGGCGTGCGTTCGAGGTGTCGCCCGACGTTTTGATCCCGCGGCCGGAAACAGAGCGGCTGGTGGATCTGGTGCCGAGCGAAGTCAACGGCATCACGCTCTGTCAGGGGAACTTTGCCCTGATGACC
>CBJMYK010000231.1:0-3257 GCA_966433795.1 uncultured Thiobacillus sp.
GCTCGTCGCCCAGCGCGAGCTCGGCGGGCGGGTTCGCGTCTCGGTGCGCTCGGTGCTCGGCATTCTCGCCACCAACATCCTCCAGCTCGCCAACTTGCCAGGGGCGCACCGCTGGCTGCCGCTGATCGGCGAGCCGGCGCTGGCCGACAAAATCCTGTGGGCGCTCAACTACCTGTTCGTTTAGCATCAATGGGACGTTCCAGTATTCGCGCTTCGGATTTTTCATGAAGTTGACGTACTCGTCGCGCGAGCTGAACTTGAACGTCGCATCCATATCGTTCGAGTACGGAATGCCGAAGTACGAATCGAAGCCCTGTTTCGTCGGCAGGTATTCCGGCAGATGGCCGAGCCTGCGCCGGACTATGTGAGCTCGGACTGCGCGATCGCCGCGCGCCAGATCATGCAGGGCATGGGCGAGACAGCGGCGCAGAAAGAGCACCCGATCACGCTCCTGCGTATGGCCTACGGCCTCGAATGAATCAATTGAATTCGCAAGGAGAACGACATGCCGCAGATTACCCGTGACAGCCTGCTGACGCTCGAGGGCTATGCCAAGGTGCGGCCGGCGATGCGGGCCGAGGTGATGGCGCACAAGAAGAATCGCATGGTCGATCTGGGCGCGCACGTCACCTTGATCTTCGAGGACGAAAAGACCATGCGCTACCAGATCCAGGAGATGCTGCGTGCCGAGCGCACCTTCGAGGACGCGGGCATACAGGACGAACTCGACGCCTACAACCCGCTGATCCCGGACGGGAGTAACTGGAAAGCGACCATGATGATCCAGTACTCCGACCCCGAGGCGCGCAAGGTCGCGTTGGCGCAGCTGAGAGGCATCGAAGCGCGGGTCTGGGTGCAGGTCGGCGAACAGCCGAAGATTTTTGCCGTTGCCGACGAAGACCTGGAGCGCACCACCGACGAAAAGACCTCGGCGGTGCACTTCCTGCGTTTCGAGCTCGATCCGGCGTCGATCACGGCCGCCAAAGGCGGCAGCCCGATCCGCCTGGGCATCGATCTTCCCGCGTACAGCGTCGAGGCGTTGACCCTGCCCGAGAACACGCGCGCTGCGCTGGTGCTGGATTTGGCCTAAAGTAATTTCAGGCGGCACCAAAACGACGACAGCAATTCGCCGCCTTTCCTGGAGGAGGGCGTGATGCTGGATCAACTGCTGGTTCATCAGGTGCGGCGGCGCGTGGAATCGTCTGACCTGCCGCTGTCGATCGAATTCTGGGACGGCCAAAAAGTCGGGCGAACGCCGGCTACGGTGCGTGTCCGGCTACACGAGGCGAGAAGCCTCAGAGCGATCGCCAACCCGAGCCTCGGCGCCTTGGCCCGCGCCTACGTGGAAGGTCAGCTCGATCTCGACGGCGACGTGCACGACATCCTCGCGTTCGGCGAGCGGCTCTGCAACGCGGGCGACCACAGGCGTGAAAACGGCACGGAGCGCTGGAGGTGGTGGCGCCATACGCGCAGCCGGCACCGCAGCAATATCCAGTACCACTACGACGTTTCCAACGACTTTTACGGCCTCTGGCTCGACGCGCGCCGGGTATATTCGTGTGCCTATTTCCGCTCGCCCGGTCTCGACCTCGACGCCGCGCAGGAGGCCAAGCTCGCACATATCTGCCGCAAACTCGACCTCAAGCCCGGCGAACGCTTCCTCGACGTCGGTTGCGGCTGGGGCGGGCTGTTGCTTTATGCCGCAGAACACTACGGCGTGCAGGCGGTCGGCATCACGCTGTCCGACGATCAGCACGCGTACGTCAGCGCGCTCATCGAGCGTCGGGGGCTGGCGGGCCGGGTGGAGGTGCGCAAAATGGATTATCGCGACGTTCCCGAGCACGGCGGATACGACAAGATCGCGAGCGTCGGCATGTTCGAGCACGTCGGGCGGGCCAATCTCGTGACCTATTTCGACAAGATCAGTGCGCTACTGCGGCCGGGCGGCCTCGTTCTCAATCACGGCATCACGGCCGCGGCACCGGGCTCCGCCGGGCTCGGTAGCGGAATCGCCGAATTCATCGACGACTACGTGTTTCCTGGAGGCGAACTGGTGCATGTGTCCGACGTCTTCCGCGCCGCCGCGGGCACCGGTCTCGAATGCCTCGACGCGGAGAATCTTCGGCCCCATTACGGCAAGACCCTGTGGCATTGGGTGAGCCGACTTGAGCAGCACGCGGACGCGGCGCGGCGACTGATCGGCGAGCAGAAATACCGCATCTGGCGGATATACATGGCCGGCTCGGCGCATGCCTTCGAGTGCGGCTGGATGGAATTGTGGCAGGTACTCGCGGGCAAGGGGCAACACGGAAGCCAGCCCAGCTATCCCTTCACGCGCGACTTCATGTACGGTGCGCGCGGTTGAACGTGGCGATTGCGGGGCCGCAAAATCTGTCTGCGCAGTGGCCGACCCGCGCGTCATGAGGCGGCGCGACGGAGGGCCGGGCCGCTGCGGCGCCTCACTTTTTTTGTCGGGTACGCAGACGATGCACGCCGGCCCCGGCTTCCCCTAAGAGACCGGACACCGCGGCGCGGCCCGGCAGGCAGCGGAGCGCGTAGTGGGACGTTTTTGCATTTCATCCAGAGTCTGCGCAAACATCTCCTGCGCCGGCGCGATGCGCGCCGCGCACCGCGCAGCCTGCCGCGCAGCATCGACGCAGCCACGTTCGGCGAGGGCATACGCGAGATTGTTCCACCCGGGGGCGGCGTTGGCTTCCGCCCGCACCGCTTCGCGGAAGGCTGCTTCGGCATCGGGCAGTGCGCGGCGGGCGTAGTAGCTGTTTCCGAGGGCGAGCCAGGCCGCGACGTGGTCCGGCCAGCGCGCGGTGGCGGCCAGGTAGGCGACCGCCGCTTCGTCGTGCTTGCCTAGCGTCTCGAGCGTGCTTGCCGCCGCCAGGTAGCTCGCTGGGTCGGGACGTGCGGGCAGGGCGCCCGGTTGGAGTACGATCAGGCCCCAGCGCTTCGAGCGGTCCCAGGTTCTGAGAAAGACGTCGAAGGGCGTGACCCGTCGGGCCATTGTTCCGGAACGCAGAATCAGCGCGCCGCGCCCGAGGTCATAGCCTACCGCCACCGCGTAATGCCAGCGCGGCAGCGCGTCGAGGCCGAGGTTTTGCAGCACCAGTACCGGGTGACCCGCGGAGATTTCGGCCAACAGGCCGTCGAGGGTGGGAGAAACCGGCAGCGCGAGTTTTCCGCGCTTTCGCGCGGCCGCCGCGAGTTCGGCCTGCAGACTGCCCCGGCGCGAAGGGAGGTAGACC
>CBJMYK010000232.1:0-3224 GCA_966433795.1 uncultured Thiobacillus sp.
TCGGAGACGCCGAGCGCTGGCATCGCGATCTCTCGCGCGCGCTTGACCGCCTCGTCCACCCGCACCAAGCCGTCGACAATCGAGTACTCGGTGTGCAGGCGAAGATGGATGAAGCGGGGGTCGGTCATGGCAACGCGAGGAAATTGCAGAGGGGTATTTTAACGCCCGCGCCGGCGGCACAAAAAACAAAAGGCAGCCGTGGCTGCCTTCGTTTTTAGGTCGCGTTTGCGATCAGTTGGCGCGGCGTTTGAACTCGTTGGTGCGGGTGTCGATTTCGATCATGTCGCCGATTTCGACGAAGGCCGCGACCGGCAGTTCGAAGCCGGTCGGCTTGATGCGCGCGGGCTTCATGACCTTTCCCGAGGTGTCGCCGCGTACTGCCGGCTCGGTGTATTCGACTTCGCGGATGACGGTCGTCGGCATTTCGACCGAAATCGCCTTACCGTCGTAGAACACGACCTCGACCGGCATGCCGTCGTCGAGGTAGTTCAGTGCGTCGCCCAGGTTGTCGCCTTCGACTTCGTACTGGTTGTAGTCGCTGTCCATGAAGACATAGAGCGGATCGGCGAAGTAGGAATAGGTGCACTCCTTGCGATCGAGTGTGACGGTCTCGAACTTGTCGTCGGCGCGATAGACCGACTCGGTCCCGGCGCCGGTAAGCAGGTTCTTGAGCTTCATCTTGACCACCGAGGCGTTGCGGCCGGATTTCGAGAATTCGGCCTTCTGCACGACCATCGGATCTTTGCCGATCATCACGACGTTGCCGGCCCGGAGTTCCTGTGCGATTTTCATGTCTGTATGTCCTGCTGCGAGAGCGTGTGGAGATTTAAGAAAACCCGCTATTTTATCATTTTTTCGGCGAAATCCAACAAATTTTCGGTCAGCCGGCCCTGGCCGGCCAAGTGCTGTTCCCACGCCTCGGCGTGCCGCGCGATTGCTGCGTGGCGAAGCCGGAAGGCCCGCCAGCAACCGGCGAGATCGCGCACTTCGAAGAGGCCGTTCCAGTGCCGCCACAGCCCGCTGATTGCCTGCGCCGAGTCCGGGTCAAGGCCCTCACGATAGCGCGCCAGCAAAGCGCCGACTTTTTGGCCATGCGCACCTTCGGCTTGCGGATAGGCTTGCCATACCAGGGGCCGCGCCGCGAGTTGCGCACGCACGCACGAATCTTCGCCGCGCACGAAGTTGACCGCGCACGCCCATAGCAAGCGGTCGTAATCGTCCTGGCTCAAAAACGGCAGGACCCGCAGTCGAAGCGCGCCGCGCTGATGCGTTTCGCCGGCGCAGATTGCGGAGACCGAGAGCCACGCCTGCACCTGGGGAAGGATCCGTCCTTCGGGCACGAGACAGGTCACCGGAAACGGATCGGCCGCCCAAGCGTCGAGCAACGCGGGCAGCGCGGCATTCTCGTAGGCGAAAAGCGATACGCGCATCTCGTCCGCTTGCGGCGCGTCGAGGCCGAGTCGGCGCCAGAAGTCCGAGAGCCCCCCGCCAAGGAAGGCGCGCCGTCTTTCGCCAAGGTCGCGCTCGATCAGCAAGCCTCCGGTACGCGGGCTATAGCCCGGAAAGAAAAAATACTTGGTCAGCGGCAGTCGCGGGTGGGGCGACGGCAAGCCGTGATGCGCATCGGCCCATGATTCGGCCGTCAGGTATTCGAGGTTGATCCAGATCGGCGCAGGAACGCGCGCGCTCATCGCGTGCAGATAGGGCTCGGGCAGGACGCAGCCGAAGGCCTCGATCACGACGTCGGCCGCGGGCGTGTGTTCGAATGGCGCGCGCCAAGCCCGCACGATCACACCCTCGCAGCGCTGTTCCGGGGCGTCGGCCTCGATGCTCGGCCAGATGCGTCGGAACGCATCCAGGTCGTCCACCCACAGACGCACTTCGAGCGCGGGCCGCCGCGCGAGGTCGCGCGCGAGTCGCCACGCGACGCCGATATCGCCGTAGTTGTCGATGACGTTGCAGAAGACGTCCCAGCTTGCACGCATCGCCGCATCCTACCCTACTGCCAGGGCCGGGCGGCTCCCAGAAACCGCCCGAGACCCGCTCTGGCCGTGCCACGGCGGGCTGCTAGCATAAAAATTAGCAAAGTCAACGAGGCGTGTTTTTTGGCGTTTTCCCCCTTGAAAAAACTTACTCAGGGTAGTAAAAAGCCAGAAGTTTGGTTTCAAGAACCGTGTAGGTTTGGCATTACCACAGGGGCATTACCGGGTAGCGCGCTTGAATTCAGACCGACGGCTACAAAAATCAGGCCGCCTTGTCACCCGCCAATGCATTGTGCTACCGCGGTTATGTTTAGTGTTACGCCCAGAGGAGGGAGTTTGTATGGCAACAGGTACTGTCAAATGGTTCAGCGACGCCAAAGGCTTTGGTTTCATCACCCCCGATGACGGCGGCGAGGATGTGTTCGCACACTTCTCCGCGATCCAGACCAACGGCTTCAAGACCCTGAAGGAAGGCCAGAAAGTCAGCTTCGAAGTCAGCCAGGGCCCCAAGGGCAAGCAGGCTTCCAACATCCAGCCGCAAGGTTGAGTTGAGCTGACGGCAAAAAACCCCGCCTTGGCGGGGTTTTGTTTTGATACGGCCCCCGCCTTGGCGGGGTTTTCTTTTGATACGCCCCCCGTCTTGGCGGGGTTTTCTTTTTATACGGCCGCCCGGCCTGGGCGGGGTTTTTTGTCGCCATCAAGCAGCGCCTGTGCGCTACAGCCTCACATCTTCGCGACCATCGCCTCGGCGAACTGGGAGCACTTGACCTCGGTCGCACCTTCCATGAGTCGCGCGAAGTCGTAGGTGACGGTCTTCGCGGCAATCGCCTTTTCCATGCTGGCAACGATCAGGTCGGCGGCTTCGACCCAGCCGAGGTGGCGCAGCATCATCTCGGCCGAGAGGATCAGCGAGCCCGGGTTGACGTAGTCCTTGCCGGCGTACTTCGGCGCGGTGCCGTGCGTCGCCTCGAACATCGCGACGGTGTCGGAGAGGTTCGCCCCCGGCGCGATGCCGATGCCGCCGACTTCCGCCGCCAGCGCGTCGGAGATGTAGTCGCCGTTGAGGTTCAGCGTCGCGATCACGTCGTACTCGTCCGGGCGCAGCAGGATCTGCTGCAGGAAGGCGTCGGCGATCACGTCCTTGATGACAATTCCATTCGGCAATTCCATCCACGGGCCTTCGCCGATCAGCTTGGCGCCGAATTCGCGCGCGGCGAGCTCGTAGCCCCACTTCTTGAAGCC
>CBJMYK010000233.1:0-3141 GCA_966433795.1 uncultured Thiobacillus sp.
GCCTGGTGCCCTCGGGAAAGCGGGTCGACGATCCCCTGAACGACCTCAAATCGGCGGCCCGCTGGCTCGATAGCCTGCCGGTCGGCGACGCCTTCAAGTGCCAGGACGCCGTCTGCCGCACGCTCAGGCGCTCCAACGAAGACCCCGAGAGCTTCACGCGCGGGCGCCTCGATATCTTCATGCTGCTCGACGAACGCTCGCGCGACCTGCAGGACACCCTCGTGCGCCAGTATCTGCGCAACCCGCGCATGTCGCGGCAGATGGAAAGCCAGCTCTGGCACGCGATCTACGGGCTGTCCTGGGAACTCGCGCGCGGCTACCACAGCTTCGTGCTCCACCTTTCCCGCGACCCGGGCAAGCGCCATGAAGACGTGATCCCTCGGATCACGCTGCGTGCCGTGCGTGCATTCGGTCAATTGCTGAAGTGCCGCTCGATGCGTTACCTCGCGGTCGGCGAGAAGCTGTGGCTGCGCTTGCATAATCTGTATCGCATCGCCGAGAGCAGCGGCTTCCACCGCCGGCCGCAGAGGGCCTATCCCGACGAAACCTTCGACTGCAGCTGCGAAACCGCGTATCTGCATATCCTGATGCTGAACCTCGCCAACTCGGGAACGCTCTACCCACGGCAGATCGACATGCTCGACCGCTGGCTCTGCACCTGGCACGGTATGCTTCAACTCGAACAACACCTGGACCCCGACAATCACACTTTCGCGGTCGACCTCTCGGCCGATCAAGGCCCGCGCCGCCTACGCAAGCCCGACCTCGCGAAGCCCCTGCGCTTCTGGGCGACGGACCGTCTCTTGCAGCGCTTGGGCGAGGTATTCGGCGACCTGCAGCGCGGCCGCGCGCCCAGCCAGTCCGGGCTGGGCGACGCCCGGACCGCCGAGAGCCTCGAGTTGCTGGACTATCTGCTCCAACAGTGGGCCCCCTTGGCCAAGCGCGAGCAGCGGCGGTCGCCGCGGGAAACGGTCAAGCGCCTGGTCGACGTCACGCACGGTCTGCAAGCGGTTCTCAACCAGATCAAGCTCACCAACGCGCCCGCGCGCGTGTCCCCCTACGGAACCGGCCTGGATTACAACGAGGCGGACGACGTGCACGTCTATGGCTTCATCACCGACCGCACCCGCGAACGTGCCTCGATCATCAAGACCACCGCGGCCGCCCACTCTCCCGACGTCGAGCGCTGGGTGATGCACGACGAGAGCGAATGCGGCTACGGCGCGATCGTCGAATCGCGCGACAAGGACTGGCTGCGAGTCGGTGCCTTGATCGGCATTCGACCACACGACACCGAAGCATGGCAGATCGGCATCGTGCGCAGGCTTGCGCGCCGCGGCGACGAGACCAGCTCAGTCGGAATCGAAACCCTGCCCGAGCGGCCTGCGTTGACCATGCTTCTAGACTTATCGACGCCCACCTATACCGTCAGCGGCTTCGACGAGGGTAGCGGCATGCTCCCGCACGCCTGCCTGTGGCTGGACAACGACCCGCCCAGCCTCATCATCGACCCGGTCCTGTTCGCGCCGGGAAAAGTCTTCGAGGTTCACGGTTCCGCCGAGCGTAAACGCCTCGCCCTTGCCAATCCGATCGACCGCTCCGAAGGCTGGATGCGGGTCACCGTCGAACCCGTGAGCTGAACGCTGCGTCGGGCGCGCTCAGCGCGCCTACCCGCGCCTTATTCTCCGCCGCTCGCGCGCGATCCCGGTTTCACTTTGATCGGCTCTCTGGCACAATCGTCGAAAATCCGACAGCGCACAAAAACGCCCTGCCCGCAAAGAGCAGACGCGTCGTCGGCACGATTCGACCGGAGGATATGTGGTCCAAACCAACAAGCCGACTTTGTTGATCGTCGACGACGATCCGCTGATTTCCGATACCCTGACTTACGTTCTCAGCAAAGATTTCGAAATATCGGCGGCCGAGTCGCGTGCGCAGGTGAAAAGCCTGATGATGCAGTTGGACGAACCGCCGCAACTGGCGCTGGTCGATCTGGGGCTGCCGCCGCAGCCCCACAAGCCCGACGAAGGCTTCGCCCTGATAGCCGATCTGCTCGGCATTTCACCCAGTATCAAGATCCTGGTTCTGTCCGGTCAGAGTGACGAGGCCAATGCGCGCCATGCCCGCGCGCTCGGCGCGATCGACTTCGTCGCAAAGCCTTGCGAGCCGGAACGGCTGAAGTCGCTGCTGTTCAACGCGCTCCTGGTGCAGGACGCCGAACGCAGCGCCGACAAGGCACCGCCGCCCACCAAGGATTCCGGCATCGTCGGCGAGAGTCCGGCCATGGACAAGCTCCGGGAGCAGATCAAGCAGTACGCCGCGGCGCCGTTCCCGGTGCTGATCGAGGGCGAATCGGGCAGCGGCAAGGAGCGCGTCGCGTCGAGCCTGCATCAGCTCTCGCCGCGCTCGGCCAAACCTTACCTCGCGCTCAACTGCGCCGCGATCTCGCCGACGCTGGTCGAACCCACCCTCTTCGGCTATGCCAAGGGCGCGTTCACCGGCGCGACGAGCGCGCGCGCCGGCTACTTCGAGGAAGCCGAGAACGGCACGCTGTTTCTCGACGAGATCGGCGAGCTGCCGCTCGAACTGCAGGCCAAGCTTTTGCGCGTGCTCGAAAACGGCGAATATCAGCGCGTCGGCGAAACCCAGCCGCGCTTTTCCAACGCGCGGGTCGTGACGGCAACGAACCGCGATCTGCGCGCCGAGATCAAGGCCGGCCGTTTCCGCGCGGATCTCTACCATCGGCTCTCGGTGTTTTCGATCACCGTGCCGCCCTTGCGCGAAATGGGGCAGGACAAACTGACGCTGCTCAACCACTTCCGCGATTTCTACGCACGCGAAGCCAAGAGCACGCCCTTCCAGCTCGATTCGCGGGCACAGCAAATGTGGCAGGATTATCACTTCCCAGGCAACGTGCGCGAACTGCGCAACATCGCGATTCGCCTGACGACGAAATATCCGGGCGCTGCGGTCAACGCCGAGCAACTCGAAGCCGAACTCGACACCGACCAGGCCTTTCCGCAGGAAATCCCGCTGGCCAACGATAGCAAGGCGCTCATCGAACTCGCGCGCAAGCAGTTGCAGACGCTCGCCAACTTCAATCTCGACGTCACGCTGCGCCAGTGGGAAAAAGCCTACGTC
>CBJMYK010000234.1:0-3121 GCA_966433795.1 uncultured Thiobacillus sp.
CGCCATCGCCGCCCATCAGGGCTTGTAGAAGGCCCTCACGACATGAACAAAGTATTCGTAACCGACCTCGTCCTGCGCGACGGCCATCAGTCGCTCATCGCCACCCGCATGCGGACCGAGGACATGCTGCCAATCTGCGGCAAGCTCGATCAGGTCGGCTTCTGGTCGCTCGAAGCCTGGGGCGGCGCAACCTTCGACGCCTGCGTGCGTTTCCTGCGCGAAGACCCGTGGGAGCGTCTGCGCCGGCTCCGCAAAGCGCTGCCGAACACGCCGATCCAGATGTTGCTGCGCGGCCAGAATCTGCTCGGCTACCGCAATTACTCTGACGACGTCGTGCGCGCCTTCGTCCGCAAGTCCGCCGACAACGGCGTCGACGTGTTTCGGGTATTCGACGCGATGAACGACCTGCGCAACCTGCAGGTCTCGATCGAGGCCGTGAAGGTCGCAGGTAAGCACGCCGAAGGCGCGATCAGCTACACCACGAGCCCGGTGCACAACATCCCGCATTTCGTCGAACTCGCGCGCGGCCTGGCCGAGATGGGCTGCGACACGATCGCGATCAAGGACATGGCGGGGCTGCTGACGCCCTATACGGCCTACGAACTCGTCAGCGCGATTCGCGAGGCGACTTCTCTCCCCGTGCACACTCACAGTCACGCCACCTCGGGACTGGCGCACATGACGCACCTCAAGGCCGTCGAAGCGGGCGCGACGATCATCGATACCTGCGTCGGCGCCTTTGCCGAAGGCGCGAGCCATCCGACCACCCAGAGTCTCGTCGCCGCGCTCGCGGGCACGCCCCACGACACCGGGCTCTCGCTGCCGCTGATCGAGGAAATCTCGGCCTACTTCAAGGACGTGCGCAAGAAATACTGGCAGTACGAGTCCGCGTTCACCGGGACCGACACCCGCGTCCTGATCAATCAGGTTCCGGGCGGAATGATTTCCAACCTCGCCAACCAGCTCAAGGAGCAGGGCGCGCTCGACAAGATGGACGCCGTGCTCGAGGAGATTCCGCGCGTGCGCGAAGACCTCGGCTATCCGCCGCTGGTGACGCCGACCTCGCAGATCGTCGGCACGCAGGCGGCACTCAACGTCCTCACCGGCGCGCGCTACAAGTCGGTCACCAACGAGGTGAAGCTCTATCTCCAGGGACGCTACGGCCGCGCCCCTGGGCACGTCAACGAGGAAGTACGCAAAATAGCGGTCGGCGACCTCGAGGTCACGACCTGCCGCCCTGCCGATCTGCTCGGCGACGAGCTCGACAAGTTGCGCGGGGAGATCGAGGGGCTGGCTAAGTCCGACGAGGACGTGCTGACCTACGCGATGTTCCCCGAGATCGGCAAGACCTGGTTGCAGGAGCGCGCGGCCGGCAGCCTCAAGCCCGAGCCGCTTCTCCCGCAAGGTGCGACCGAGCAGGCGAACACGACACGCTATGCGGCCGACGAGTTCAAGATCACGCTGCACGGCGAGACCTATCACATCAAGCTGTCGGGCAGCGGTCGCAGCGAGGCGGCCCAACGGCCGTATTTCGTATCCATCGACGGCGTCTCGGAAGAAGTTCTGGTCGAGCCCTTGAACGAGGTCCCGGTGTCCCGCCGGGGCGAGGGCGCCCCGCGCAAGTCTCCGGCAGAGGCGCCCGCGTCGGGACAGAAGCCCCGGGCCCAGCATCCCGGCCACGTCACCGCAGCGATGCCGGGCAGCGTGGTCGAGGTTCTCGTCGGCATCGGCCAGACCGTCAAGGCCGGCGACGGCGTGCTTGTGATCGAAGCGATGAAAATGGAAAGCGAAGTCCAGGCGCCGATCGCCGGCGTCGTCATCAATATATTCGCGAAGAAGGGCGACGCGGTGACGCCTGACATGGCCCTCGTCGAGATTCAGCCCGCATGACCACCGGTGCCCCAAACGCCACCGGGCTCCAGCTCGTTCTGGCCTCGACCTCGCGCTACCGGCGCGAACTATTGACGCGGCTGCACCTCCCGTTCGAGGTGCACGCGCCGAACGTCGACGAAACGCCGCGCCCGGGCGAAACGCCGTCGGCCACTGCGCTGCGTCTCTCGGTGATGAAGGCGCAAGCGGCAGCAGAGAAGTATCGCGACGCCTTGGTCATCGGCTCCGACCAGGTTCTGATGCTGGGCACGGAGCAGCTCGGCAAGCCCGGCGACTACGAACACGCCTTTGCGCAACTCAAGAAGATGCAGGGCCGCGCCATGGTCTTCCACACCGCGCTCACTCTGCTCAATAGCCGCACCGGCGGCGTGCAGACGCGTGACGTGCCGACCGTGGTGCACATCCGCCCACTCAGCGACGCGCAGATCGACGCTTACCTCAAGAAGGAGCAGCCCTACGATTGCGCGGGCTCGGCGAAAAGCGAATCGCTCGGGATCGCACTCATGGAACGCATGGAGAGCCCCGATCCCACGGCGCTGATCGGCCTGCCGCTCATGGCGCTGACCGCGATGCTCGCCAACGAAGGGGTCGACGTCCTCACCTGGCCTGCGACCTAGCGGGGGTGGCGACGCTCTACCTGATCCCGGTACCGCTCGGTCCGGTCAACCCCGAGGCCTGTCTTCCCGCAGACACCCTCACGGTCGCCCGCCGCCTCGAGTATTTCGTCGTCGAGCGCGCCAAGACAGCACGGGCGCACCTGAAGGCCATGGGTCATCCGCTGCCGCTGCAGTCGCTGCATCTCGCCGAGCTCAACGAACACACGCCGGCCGGCGAGATCGGCGCTCTGCTCGCGCCGCTGCAAGCGGGCCACGATCTCGGCCTCCTGTCGGAAGCGGGCTGTCCGGCGGTCGCGGATCCGGGCGCCGCGCTGGTGATGGCCGCGCATCGCGCCGGCATCCCGGTGGTACCGCTGATCGGGCCTTCATCGATACTGCTGGCCTTGATGGCATCCGGCCTCGGCGGACAGCGCTTTGCCTTCCACGGCTATCTTCCCGCGAAGGAACCCGAGCGCGGCCAGAAAATCCGCGAGCTCGAAAAAGCGGCACGCCGCGACCGCGCGACCCAACTCTTTATCGAAACGCCTTACCGCAGCGCCGCCTTGCTGGACGCGCTCGTCGACGCGCTCGCGCCCGATACCCGCGTCAGCGTCGGTGCCGACCTGAGCCTGCCT
>CBJMYK010000235.1:0-3104 GCA_966433795.1 uncultured Thiobacillus sp.
CTTGCCCGCGCCGAAGAGGTCACCGACGACGTTCATGCCGGCCATCAGCGGGCCTTCGATCACATGCAGCGGGCGCTCGGCGTGCTGACGCGCTTCCTCGGTATCCTCGACGATGTACTGCGTGATGCCCTGCACCAGCGCGTGCGAGAGCCGTTCGTTCACCGGCAGCTGGCGCCACGTTAGATCTTCGACCCTCTCCTTTGCGCCGCCCTTGACGCCCTCGGCAAAGCTCACCAGCCGCTCGGTCGAATCGGCGCGGCGGTTCAGGAGTACGTCCTCGACGCGTTCCTTGAGCTCCGGATCGAGATTCTCGTAGACGCCCAACTGGCCGGCGTTGACGATGCCCATGTCCATCCCGGCCTGGATCGCGTGGTAGAGGAAGGCGGTGTGGATCGCCTCGCGTACCGCGTCGTTGCCGCGGAACGAGAAGCTCACGTTCGATACGCCGCCGGAGATATGCGCGTGCGGCAGGTTTTGGCGAATCCAGCGCGTGGCTTCGATGAAGTCGACCGCGTAGTTGGCGTGTTCCTCGATGCCGGTGGCCACCGCGAAGATGTTGGGGTCGAAGATGATGTCCTCGGCCGGGAAGCCGACGGTTTCTGTCAGCAACTTGTAAGCACGCGCGCAGATTTTGGTCTTGCGCGCGTAGGTGTCGGCCTGGCCGGTCTCGTCGAAGGCCATGACGATGACCGCTGCGCCGTAGCGCAGGCACAGCTTCGCCCGCTCGATGAATTCGGCCTCGCCTTCCTTCATCGAGATGGAATTGACGATGCCCTTGCCCTGGATGCACTTCAAGCCCGCTTCGATCACGCTCCACTTCGACGAGTCGATCATGATCGGCACGCGCGCGATGTCCGGCTCCGAAGCGATCAGATGGAGGAAGCGCACCATCGCCGCCTCGGCGTCGAGCATGCCCTCGTCCATGTTGATGTCGATCACCTGGGCGCCGTTCTCGACCTGCTGGCGCGCGACCGAGAGCGCGTCGTCGTAGCGGCCTTCGAGGATCATGCGGGCGAAGGCCTTGGAGCCGGTGACGTTGGTGCGCTCGCCGACGTTGACGAAGAGCGAATCCTTGCCGACGTTGAACGGCTCGAGGCCCGACAGGCGCATTGCCGGTTCGAGCACGGGCGGCACGCGCGGCGCGACGCCTTCGACCGCCTTCGCAATCGCAGCGATATGCGCCGGCGACGTGCCGCAGCAGCCGCCGACAATATTCAAGAGCCCCGCGCGCGCCCATTCGCCGATGTGCTGCGCCATCTCGGCGCCGTCCATGTCGTATTCGCCGAACGCATTGGGCAGGCCGGCGTTGGGGTGGGCCGAGACGAAGACCTCGGCCTTGTTCGAGAGCTCCTCGACGTACTGGCGCAAAAGATCCGGCCCGAGCGCGCAGTTCAGGCCGATCGACAAGGGGCGGGCGTGGCGCACCGAATTCCAGAACGCCTCGCCGGTCTGGCCCGAGAGCGTGCGGCCGGACGCGTCGGTGATCGTGCCGGAGATCATCACCGGCAGGCGCAGGTTGTGGGCCTCGAAGTATTCCTCGATCGCAAAGAGCGCCGCCTTGGCGTTGAGCGTGTCGAAGATCGTCTCGACCATCAGGATGTCGGCGCCGCCCTTCACCAGGCCGTCGATCGCTTCCAGGTAGGCCCCGCGCAGCTGGTCGAAGGTCACGTTGCGGAAGCCGGGGTCGTTGACGTCCGGCGAGATCGTCGCGGTGCGCGAGGTCGGCCCCAGCACGCCGGCGACGAAGCGCGGTTTTCCCGGGTCGGCCGCTGTCGCCTCGTCGGCGGCCTCGCGCGCGAGCCTCGCGGCGGCGAAGTTGAGCTCCGGCACCAGGGGCTCCATGTGGTAGTCCGCCATCGAGATCGCGGTCG
Source organism: uncultured Thiobacillus sp. (assembly GCA_966433795.1). Classification (GTDB taxonomy): domain Bacteria; phylum Pseudomonadota; class Gammaproteobacteria; order Burkholderiales; family Thiobacillaceae; genus Thiobacillus. Next base: position 1,872 of record CBJMYK010000235.1, read on the forward strand.
CGTTGAAGCTGTTTGTCTCGAGGATGTCGGCGCCAGCGGCGAGGTACTTGGCGTGGATCTCCTTGATGATCTGCGGTTGCGTCAGGCACAGGAGGTCGTTGTTGCCCTTGAGATCGTGGCCGAAATCAGCGAAGCGTTCGCCGCGATAGTCCGCCTCGGAAAGCTTGTACGACTGGATCATCGTCCCCATGGCGCCGTCGAGAATCAGGATGCGCTGGGCGAGCAGGGTATGGAGCAGGTCGGTGCGGGACATGGCGGGGGGCGGGGATCGGCAGGACGCTGCATTATATAAGGTCCGCCTTGCCGCTCCGTGAGCGCGTGCATTGCGCGCCCGGTGCGCCCGCCCTCCGCTACAGCGGGTTTTCCGGTCACGCGACGCGCGGTATGCAGGTGCTATCGTGAAGACTCAAGCACGAGGAGCACCGCATGAAGCACTTTACGCCAACCGAAGCCCACGCGTTTTTGCAGGCGCATCCCGAAGCGGTTTTTATCGACTGCCGATCGGAGATCGAATATTTGTTCGTCGGCCACCCGACGGGTGCGATTCACATCGCCTGGCAGGACGGTCCGGACTGGGATGTGAATCCTGATTTCCTTGGCCACGCGCGCAAGGCGGCGTCGGTCAACCGCCCGGTCGTGCTGATCTGCCGCTCCGGTCGGCGCTCGGCGGATGCGGGCCGCTACCTCGAAAAGCATGGCTTCCCGGAGGTCTACAACGTCGCCCACGGCTTCGAAGGCGACATGGACGAGTCGCGCCACCGCAGTACGAAGAACGGGTGGCGCTTCGACGGCCTGCCGTGGGACCAGACGTGAAGGGTGGCCGGCCATCTCGATTCGGGCGTCCTCCCGGCCGCCGTCTGACCTGATCCGGGTATTCCTTCCTCAGCCCAGCGACACGCCGAGCCACGCCCCGATGAAATACGTCGCCAGGCCGGCGGCGCCGCCGACCGCGAGCATGCGTAGGCCGCTCAATGGAGCGCGACGGCCGGTGAAGAGGCTCATGCTGGCGCCGACGGCGAAAAGGCCCAGGCCCGTCAGCGCGATCGACAGCACCAGCGGATCGCCGTGGCCGAGCAGGAAAGGTAGTAGCGGCAGCGCTGCGCCGACGCTGAACGCGGTGAACGACGTCGCCGCGGCGACCCAGGGCGAGCCGAGCTCGTCGGGATTGAGCCCGAGCTCCTCGCGCGCCAGCGTGTCGAGCGCGCGTTCGGGGTCCTGCATCAGGGTGTCGGC
>CBJMYK010000236.1:0-3093 GCA_966433795.1 uncultured Thiobacillus sp.
CCCGGACTCGACGGTATCGTCGAATCCGCTTTCGTCCACACTGCCGGCGGCCACGACACCGAACTCGACGAGCACCGGACGCAGGATCCGGGCGGCGTCGGCGCGCCCCGCACAGTAGGCCTCGATATAAAGCCCCAGGCTCGAAAAGGCATCGGCCAGACGCTGCTGGGCCGCTTCGTCGGGATAACCCGCGTCGGCGAATGGCTGCACGGTGGCGGTCGCCGCCATCAGCAGCGCGGCCGCGTCGGGTAGTTCCAGCATGGTCAGCGCGCCTTGCGCCTGTTGCGCCAAGGCTGGCAGCGCGGCGAGCGCCTCGCGCTCGCTCTCGTCACGGAAGAAAGCATCCAAGGCCTCTTCCATCTGTTTCAGATTCTGTCCCACCTCCTGCGCCATATGCATCAGCATGTCGCGCTCCGCTTCGCGCTGGGCGGCGACGTCGGCCGCGACGGCCGGCATCTCGCGGCCCTCGATCAGGGCGCGCAGACGTGCATGCTGAGCACCCGCGCGGGCGAGGAAATCGGTGTGCAGGACGTCTTCCTGGCTGACGGCATTCTGCAGGAACAGCAGCGTCGCCGCCACTTCGAGCTCGGCCTGCTCGCGAGCTTCTTCGGCGCGCGCGGGCGCCGAAGCGGCGAGCGCCGAGAGCGCGTCGAGCAAAGGCTCGAGGCCGCTCTGGTCCAGCATCTGCGCCTGGGGCTGCATGCGCTCGATCTGTGTCTGGAATTGCGCAAGTTGCGCGGCATCGCCTTCTACGTAGGCGCGCCAGTTGTCATGGGCCGCTTTCAGGCTGCCGGTGAGCGCATCGAGCACGGGCCGCATGCGCGCCAAGGCCTCGGGGTCGAGCATGCCGCGACCAGGCAGATAGCGATCGAGACCGAAGGTTGCACGAACTTCCGCTGCACGGCCGTCCAGGGACTGACTCTTCGCCACGAAAAAAAGCGCGTCACGCAGCAGACGTTCGGCGACCTGCGGCGACCCTTCCATGAGGCGTCGCATTTGCAGGTCGACGCGGGCAAGCAATTGCTTGACGTGAAAGTCGGCTTCGACGCCATGCGCGATCAAACTGTCGACAAATCCGACGCAGGCCCACCAGAAGGTCTGCGACGCCTGCGACGGGGCGATTTTCTCGATCGCCGCGAGCGCGTCGCGCATGCGCCGCAAGCCTTGCTCGGCGTCGGCGTTGCGCAAGAAAGCGAGCAAGCCGCGCTGGAACAGACCACGCGCGGTCTTGACCTCGCTAGCAAGCGCCTCGTGGGTCAGATTGGCGCCGGTCGCGTCGGCGACGCGGGTGCGCAGGTCGGGAAAAAAGAGCTCGCCCTCGAACACGCGCTCGGCGCCTTGCAACTCGCGCAAACGCTTGTAGAGGGGAAACAGCGCCAGTTCGCCCGTACCGCGCCCGTCAGCGAGGTCCTTGACCCAGCGCTGCAAGCCTTCGATGGCATTGCGCACGGCGCGCAGCAGCTCGTCGTTCGCCTGGATGCGGCTGTCGTTGAGATCGGCCAGAAGCGTTTCCAGCGCGCCAGCCAGGGTCGCAGCGCCTTCGAGGCCGACCATGCGCAAGGCCCCGGCGACCTGGTGTGCGTCGTCGCGCGCGAGCCGCAGGGCATTGGTGAGATCGACGTCGACGCTGTAAGCCTGGATGCGCCCAAGGGCGGCCTGGAGGGCGGCGTCGATGTCCGCGCGCACCCAGTTCAGGGGCCCGGTATCGTAATCGAGTAAGGCACTCATGGTGTTGTTCCTGACGTTGGTTGCTCGGCCCTGTCGGCTGTTTGCGACGGCGCTCGATCAGGCCAGCTTGAAGCCCGCGATCGAGTTCTTCAGATCCTGCGCCAACTGTTTCATGCCGCCGATCGACTCGGCCGTCTGTTGCGTACCTTCGCTTGTCTGCGCCGAAATCGTCTTGATGTCCTGCATAGTTTCGGCGACGAGCGCGGTCGACTCGGCCTGGTTCTGCGTGGCCGAGGAAATGTCGGCGATCAGACTCGCGAGTTTCTTCGACACGTCGCCGATCTCGGCCAGCGTCTGACCCGCCGCGTCCGACAGCTTGGCGCCCTCGACCACGCCCTGGGTCGACACTTCCATCGCCGCGACGGTGTCGTGGGTGTCGGACTGAATCGTTTTCACGATCGCCGCGATCTGCTTGGTCGCGTCCGCTGAGCGTTCCGCCAGACGTTGCACTTCTTCGGCGACGACCGAGAAGCCGCGACCGGCTTCTCCGGCCGAGGCCGCCTGAATCGCCGCGTTGAGCGCGAGCACGTTGGTCTGTTCGGTAATGTCGGAGATCAGTTCGACGATTTCTCCGATCTCCTGCGACGATTCACCGAGCCGTTTGATTCGCTTCGACGTCTCCTGAATCTGCTCGCGCAAGGTGTTCATGCCGGCGATCGCATTGGCCACGGCCTGCTGGCCTTTTTCGGCGGCCGCGAGCGACTGCTCCGCGACCTTGGCCGACTCGGCGGCGTTACCCGACACCTGTTGCACCGACTGCGCGAGGCGCACCACGGCGACCGAGGTCGCTTCGATTTCGTCCGTCTGCCGGCGCGCGGCCTGCTGCAGCGACTCGGACACCTGGCCCGCCTGGTTGGCGGCCTGGTCCATCTGCACGGTCGCGTTGTTGATCCCGCGCACCAGACTGCGCAGCTCCTCGACCGTGTAGTTGATCGAGTCGGCGACAGCGCCGGTGATGTCCTCGGTCACGCTCGCATTGATCGTGAGGTTGCCTTCGGCGAGCTCGCCGAGTTCGTCCATCAGGCGCAGAATCGCCTCCTGGTTGCGGCTATTCTCCTCTTCGCTCTTGCGTGCTCGCGACTTGGTTTCGTTGATGTTGACGAGGCCGAGCATGACCAGCGCGCCGATCGCGAGCACGCCGAACACCGCGGCGATCAGGTAGCCCGCACTACCGACCGACTGATAGCCCTGCGACAGCTGGTCGGTATCGTCCAGCAGGGCGTCGCTGCCGACGAAGAGATTGTTCGCGGCAAGTTTCGCTTGCAGCAGCGGTTGAGTATTAGCGAGCACGGCGCCCACGGCTTCGACCATGTCGCCCATGTTGGCGCCGAGATCCTCGAGCGTCAGCATGCTGCCCTCGCTCTG
>CBJMYK010000237.1:0-3092 GCA_966433795.1 uncultured Thiobacillus sp.
GCGTCTTCAGGTCCGACTCGGACTCGATCAGCGTCTGCGTCGAGAGCAGCACTTGCTTGCCCCCCGCGGCCAGTTCCGCCGCAAGGGCGAGCCAGTCGGGCAGGCGCAGCACGTGGCGGCGCGAGCACACGCTCTCGCCGAGGTAGACGCGCGCGACCGGCCAGTGTGCAGCCTCGCCATAGAAGGCGAGCACGTCGTCGCGCGGCCAGTAATAGAGGAGCGGACCCAGACTCAGATTCATGCCTGCCTCACTTCCAGGGACGGTGGTAGGCGCCGAGCGTGTGGCTCTGCCCTTCCGACAGCTTGTTGAGTTCGGCCTGCCAGGCCGGCGTCGGTTTGAAATCGACGGCGTTCTGCTTCACGGCGTCGATCGCGGCGCGCCACACTTTGGTGACCTGCGCGACGTAGGCCGGGCTGCGCTGGCGGCCTTCGATCTTGATCGCCGCGACCCCCATCTTGAGCATCTCGGGAAGAAGGTCGAGGGTGTTCAGGCTCGTGGGCTCCTCGATCGCGTAATAGGTCTCGCCGCCGACTTCGAAGCGGCCCTTGCACAGCGTCGGATAGCCGGCTTTTTCATCCTTCCCGTAACGGTCGAGCAGCACGCCGTTCAGCCGCGACTCCAGCCCCGTCGGCGTGTCCTTCCACTGCACGGCCTTCGCCGGCGAGCACACCCCCGCCGAATTCGGCGATTCGCCCGTGCAATACGAAGACAGCAGACAGCGCCCCTCGACCATGACGCACAGGCCGCCGAAGCCGAACAATTCGATTTCGACGTCGGTGTGCCTGACGACGTTTTCGACCTGCGGCAGCGAGAGCACGCGCGGCAACACGGCGCGCTGGACGCCGAAGTGCTCGCGGTAGAAATTGACCGCTTCGTAGCTCGTCGCCGAACCCTGCACCGAGAGGTGAAGCCGCAGCTGCGGATGGTGTTTGACCGCGTAGCGCATGAGCCCGGGGTCGGCGAGGATGATCGCGTCCATCCCGAGCTTCGCCGCACGGTCCACGGCACCCGTCCAGCGCGTCCAGGTGTCGCTCTGCGGGTAGGTGTTGAGCGCGAGCAGAACCTTGCGCCCGCGGTCGCGCGCGTAGCGCAGCCCCTCCGCCGCCTGCGCCTCGTCGAAATTGAGCCCGGGGAAGGCGCGCGCGTTGGTGTTGTCGCGAAATCCCATGTAGACGGCGTCCGCGCCGTTGTCGACGGCGGCCTTGAGCGAAACCAGGCTGCCCGCCGGGCAGACGAGATCAAGCGGCATGATGCGTCTCCTTCCAGTCCTCGGCCGCGCGCGAACCTTGCCGCGTGCCACGGCGCAGCAGTTCGTCGGCGATGCCGTTCAATACGTCCCATTTCTTGGCGCACCACGCCGGCGCAAGCAGGATGTCGGGCGCCGCCGTGCCGGTGACGCGGTGATAGACGACGTCCCACGGCGTGCGCTCGATCAGGTCGGCCGCGATCCGCGTGTAGTCGGCTTCGTCGAGCGGCTGGTATTCGCCGCGCTTCCACTCGATCGCGAGTTTGGTGTGCTTCACCACGTGCAGCGGGTGCAGCTTGAGACCGTCGACGCCGATGTCGAGCACGCGGTCTAGGCTGACGTGGCTGTGCGATTCGTCCTCGCCGGGCAGGCCGACGATCAGGTGGCAGCAGACGGGGATGCCCAGCGCGCGCGCCGCGCGCGTCGCGGTCCGGTATTCGGCGAAGCCGTGTCCGCGATTGACCCGCGCAAGCGTCGCGTCGAAGCTCGACTGCAGCCCGAGCTCTAGCCATACCTCGTGGCCGCGGTCGCGGTATTCGGCGAGCAGCGCGAGCACCGGCGGCGGGACGCAGTCGGGGCGCGTGCCGATCGCGAGGCCGACGACGTCGGGCGCCGCGAGCGCCGAATCGTAGAGCGCGCGCAGTTCGTCGACGTGCGCGTAGGTGTTGGTGTAGGCCTGGAAGTAGGCGATGAAGCGCCTTGCCCCGGTCGCCCGGCCGATGCGCCCGCGCGCACGGTCGAATTGCGCGACGAGCGAAGCCGGCTCGCGCGCGCCGGGCGCGAAGGATTTGTTGTTGCAGAAGGTGCAGCCGCCGATGCCCTTGCTGCCGTCGCGGTTCGGGCAGGTGAAGCCCGCGTCGAGCGCGATCTTGTGCACGCGCTCGCCATAGCGGTCGAGCATCGCTCGGCCGAAGGTGTGCACACGTTCGCTGAGCATGCTCATGCCGGTGCCTCCTGCAGCTGCGCGACGACCTGTTTCACGCCGGTCAGCAGGTAATCGATCAGCTCGCGCACGCTGCGGATTTCGTTGCCGAACGGCAGCGACTCCGAGCCGCGAAAGAAGAGGCCCTTGGCAAGATCGCCCTTGAGCGCGGCGACGAGTTGCGAATCGATGCAAAACTGCCCGGCGCGCGCGAGCCCGTCGCGCAAGCCGCAGCGCGTCAGGCAATGCAGGCCGATCGCGCAGCGGTCGGGGTCTGCCTTGGCGACGCCCTGGAGCTTGCGCTCGCGCTTCAGATAATTCACGAGCCACGGTGTCTTCACCGCGCGCGCAGGCAGGCCCGCGACGCTCATGAAGGTGACGATGTCCTCGGGCCGGGCTTCGGCGAGCACGCGCTTGAAATTCGGGTGCGCGTCGCCCTCGGTCGTGACCGCGAACGCGGTACCGACCTGCACCGCGCTCGCCCCGGCCGCGAGCGCGGCGAGAAGTTTCTCATGGCTGTTGATTCCGCCTGCGACGATGACCGGTATCTGGCCGCGCGCAATGCCGAGCGCGTCGAAGACCTCGAAGATTTCCGGCAGCACGCGCGCGAAGTCGAAACGCGCGTCGCTCAGATCGTTGGCGTCCGGCGCGCCGAGGTGGCCGCCGGCGTAGCGCGGATGCTCGATCACGATCGCGTCCGGCAGGCGGCCAGACGGCTTCTGGCGCATCCATTTCTTCAGCACCACGGCGACACCGCGGGCGTCCGAGAGGATCGGGATCAGCGCGACGTCGGGGTAGCCGGCGGCGAGTTCGGGCAGGTCGAGCGGCAGGCCCGCGCCCATGACGATGGCGTGCGCGCCCGAGGCGCAGGCCTGGCGGACGTGGTCGGGGCCCTGCCGCCGGTGCTGCGCGCGCAGGGCGTC
>CBJMYK010000238.1:0-3088 GCA_966433795.1 uncultured Thiobacillus sp.
CCACCGATTCCTCGATATCGGTCGTGAAATGCAGGCGGCCGGCGGCGACGTTGCGCTGCACCATGTCTTCCAGGCCGGGTTCGTAGATCGGGATGCCGCCTGCCTTCAGGGTCTCGATTTTTTTCGGATCGAGGTCGAGGCACAGCACGTCGTTGCCCACCTCGGCCAAGCAGGTCCCGGTCACCAGGCCGACGTAGCCGGTACCGATCACGGTGATTTTCAAAGCACTCTCCCTAGATTTTCTTGAATATCCAATTGAATCTCTTCGAGCGCCGCCAGCGGATCGGCGGCGCCGGTGATCGGACGACCGATCACCAAATCTGTTGCGCCCGCACGCAAGGCCTCGACCGGCGTCATCACGCGACGCTGGTCATCTGCCGCGGCGCCCGCGGGCCGAATCCCCGGGGTGACCCGCCGGAAGCCGGCGCCCAGCGCCTCACGCAAGCCGGCCGCCTCCTGCGCCGAGCAGACCACGCCATCGAGCCCGCACGCGTGCGCCAGGCGCGCGAGCTGCGTCACCTGCTCTGCCGGCGCTGCCGCGACCCCGGTCTCGCGGAGGTCGTCGGCGCTCATGCTGGTCAGTACCGTCACCGCGATCAGCAAGGGGCGCCGCGGCTTATCCCCGCTTCGAGTCGGGGGCAGCGCTGCCAGCGCGTCGCGCGCGGCGACCATCATGCGACGCCCGCCCGAGGCGTGGACGTTGAGCATCCAGACGCCGAGCCCGGCGGCGGCGCGGCATGCCGCCGCGACGGTATTGGGGATGTCATGAAACTTGAGGTCGAGGAAGACCTCGAAGCCGCGCGCGACGAGTGCACGCACCAGGTCGGGGCCCGCGGCGGTGAACAACTCCTTGCCGACCTTCACCCGACACAAGGATGGATTTAGCCGGGCAACCAGAGCCAGCGCCGTCGCGCCGTCGGCGAAGTCCAGGGCGACGATGATTTTTTGTGAACTCAACACGTTTTGTGGATCCTGCAGTTCGCGTTCATGGCGGCGCGTCGGTCAGGCCTCGCCTTCACCGCGCTCGGGGTCGAAGCTGTCCCAGCGTCCGCACGCCGGGCAACGCCAGAAAAACTGCTTGGCCTTGAAGCCGCAGCTGCCGCACTGATAGCGCATCATGCGCTGGCTATGCGAGGCGACCAGGCTCTTTTCCACCTGCAGCAGTTCGCGCTGCTCCGGCTCGGCATTGATGATTTCGGCCTCGAGCAGGCGATCGAGCGTGCGCAGGCTGGGATTGCGCCGCAATTCCTCGCGGGCGAGCTGGCGCGCGGCCGCCGCCCCTTCCGTTTCGGCCACCGCCAGATACAGGGCATTGAAGACGTCGTGCGACGGCTGGCGCGCGTAGAACGCCCGCAGCCACTGCACGCCTTCGCCCAGGCGCCCGAGCTGCCGGTAGCTTCCGAGTACGCGATCGACGACGAGGGCCATGTGGCCTGCGCTCTGCGTCTCGACCATACGCCACGCCGCGATCGCAGCCTCGTGCCTTCCCGCCGCGGCCTCGAGATCCCCTGTCATCAGGTTGGCGCGCACCGATTGGCGGTTGGCCGCGAGCGCCTGCTGCAGGTGGGAGGCGGCGAGGTCGGGATTGCCTTTGGCCGATTCCAGCAAGGCGAGCTCGCAGTAGAAGTGCGCGATATCCGCGTTCAGCGGCTTGCTCGTGTCTCGCTCGAGCAGGCGCGCGGCGTCGATGGCTTTCTGCCAGTCCTTCTCCTGCACGTAGATTTCGAGCAGATACGTGCGCGCCGGCCCGTGCTGCGAGGTTTCGAGCAGCTTGCCGAACACCTGCTCGGCACGATCGAGAAGGCCGGCCTTGAGGTAGTCCTGGCCCAGTTCGCTCATCGCCCGCAGACGCTGTTCCTCGGCGAGACCTTCGCGCTCGAGCAGATGTTCGTGCATGCGGATGGCGCGATCGATTTCCCCCCGCCGCCGGAACAGGCCGCCGAGCGCAAAGTGCAAATCGATCGTCTCGGGCTCGAGCTTGACGACTTCGAGAAACGCTTCGATGGCCTTGTCGGGTTGCTCATTGAGCAGGAAATTGAGGCCGCGGAAATAGGAATTGGGCAAGGCCCGCGATTCGGTGACGACCTGGCGGATGTCGACGCGCGCCGCAATCCAGCCCAAGGCGAAAAAGAGCGGAAATGCAAGCAGCCACCAGAACTCGAATTCCATACGCAGTCACACGCCCGACAAATCGGTCGGGATCGTCGTCGTGTCCGGCTCGACCGCCTGCGGTTTGCGCGCAAGCTCGCGGCGCAAGCGGAACAGCGTCGGCAATAGTGCCAGCACGCCGGTCAGTGCACCGAGCAGAAAGGCCAAGCCGAGCATTACGATCAGCGGGACCTGCCACACGTAACCGAGGTAGGAGTAGAAAGTCGTCGTGTGGCTGTTTTTCAGCGCAAAGCCGAGAACCAGCAAGAACAGCACTGCTTTTGCCGCCAGTCCCAGATAACGTGTGAGATTTTTCATGGTATGTCGCGTCGCGGTTGGCGCCATTCTACCTTTGCGGGCTGGCTTCAAAAAGCGCGCCCCGGAAAAAGAAAACGGCGCTTACGCGCCGTTTTCAACTCCTTGCCGAACCGCAAACCGCGGAGCCGCTTTCTCGATAGATCAACGATACGTCAGCGTCCTACAGGGGGAAATCCACGCGGTCGCGTAATTCCTTGCCCGCCTTGAAGTGCGGCACATACTTCGCCGGCACCTGCACACGCTCGCCCGACTTGGGATTGCGCCCGAGACGCGCGGGACGGAAGCTCAGGCTGAAGCTGCCGAAACCGCGGATCTCGATGCGCTCGCCACGCGACAGGTTCTTCGCCAGCGCGTCGAGGATCGTTTTCACCGCCATTTCGATATCCGCAATCGAAAACTGCGAATGCCGTCCCGCCAGTTGAGCGATGAGCTCGGACTTCGTCATGGTTACTCAGCGTTCTTGTTGTCGAGCTTGGCCTTGAGCAAGGCGCCGAGGTTGGTCGAACCACTCGCGGCGGCGGCCGATTCGGCGGCGAATTTCTTCATCGCGGCGTCCTGCTCGGTCATGTCCTTGGCCTTGATCGACAGGTTGATCACGCGGTTCTTGCGATCGACGTTGATG
>CBJMYK010000239.1:0-3081 GCA_966433795.1 uncultured Thiobacillus sp.
AACCGGCGGTAGTGTATATGAAAAAGAATGACTTAGAGAAAGATTCGGTCCGGCGGCTGAAGATTGACGAGGGCGCCGACGAGCAGCGTCTCGACAATTATCTGATGGCGCGCCTTAAAGGCGTTCCAAAAAGCCGTATCTACAAGCTCGTGCGTGGCGGCGAGGTGCGAATCAATGGCGGGCGGGTCGACGTCGGCTACCGGCTCAAAGCCGGCGACGAGGTCCGCATTCCGCCGGTTCGACTGGCAAAGCCGGTCATCACGCCGGCGACGCACCTGCCGCAGGGCGGCATGCGGTTATTGCCGCAAATTCTCTATCGCGACGACGCCCTGATCGCGTTGAACAAGCCGGCCGGCATGGCGGTTCACGGCGGCAGCGGCATTTCCCGCGGCGTGATCGAGCAACTGCGCCTGGAACTGCCGGAATGCCGCTACATGGAACTCGTCCACCGGCTCGACCGCGAAACCTCGGGCGTGCTCCTGGTCGCGCTCAAGCGTCGCGCACTCGTAGGGCTGCACGCGGCGATGCGCGACGGCAAGATCGAAAAGCGCTACCTCACGCTCGTGGCCGGGCGCTGGCCCAATCCGCTTCAGCATGTGAAGCTGCCTCTGCACAAACGCGTCACCGACGACGGCGAAAAGCGCGTGACCGTGCGTGACACCGGCCAGGCCGCGCACACGATCTTCCGCCGCCTGCAGGGCTACGCCGAGTTCACGCTGCTCGAAGCGGAACTGAAAACCGGCCGCACCCATCAGATCCGCGTGCATACCTCGCATCTCGGCTTTCCGATCGCCGGCGACGACAAATACGGCGATTTCGAACTCAACAAGCGGCTGGCGAAGCGCGGCCTCAAGCGCATGTTCCTGCATGCCGCGAAACTTGCGTTCGAGCACCCGATTTCGGGCGAGCGCATGACGATCGAGGCGCCTCTACCCGCCGACCTCGCGACCTTTCTGGATACTCTCGACCATGCCCAAGCAATTTGACCTGCTGATTTTCGACTGGGACGGCACCTTGATGGACTCTGCCGGCGTGATCGTCGACTCGATCCAGCGCGCCTGCGCGGACATCGGCTTGCCGACGCCGACCGAGCATGCCTCGCGCCAGATCATCGGCCTCGGTCTCGTCCAGGCGCTGCAGGCGCTCGTACCCGACCTGCCCCCCGACGACTACCCGCGGCTGGTCGAGCGCTATCGCCACCATTACCTCGGCCGCGACGCCGCGATTCCGCTGTTCCCCGGGGTGGACGAAGGCATCCGCGCGCTGCACGCGAGCGGTTTCGAGCTCGCGGTCGCGACCGGCAAGAGCCAACTCGGCCTTTCGCGTGCGCTCGACACGAGCGGCTTGCGGCCCTGTTTCTGCGCGACCCGCTGCGCGGACCAGACGCATTCAAAGCCGCATCCGGCGATGGTTCTCGAACTGATCGAGGAACGCGACGCCGACGCCGCGCGAACGCTCGTCATCGGCGACACCAGCCACGATCTTCTGATGGCTGCGAACGCAGGCGTCGCGAGCCTCGGCGTCACCTATGGCGCCCACGAGGCGGCCAGCCTGCAGCCGCACGCGCCGGCCGCATTGCTGAATAGTTTCGACGAGGTGTATGCGTGGCTCAGCGCGAACGCCTGATCTGCCGCAGCGAGGATTTGGCCGAAGCGGGGCAGGGCGTGCGTTTCGATCTGCAGCGCGGCGAGCTTCGCCAGCCCGCCTTCGTCGTGAGATTCGAGGGGCAAACCCACGCTTTTCTCAACCAGTGCGGCCACATACCGGTCGAGCTCGACTGGCAGGAAGGGCAGTTCTTCGACGAGTCGCGGCTATACTTGGTCTGCGCCACGCACGGCGCCCTTTACCATCCGCGCGACGGCCGCTGCCTCGGCGGGCGCTGTGCCGGCCGAGGTCTGATCCCTGTACCCGTCGTTGAACGCGACGGCCATGTTTACGTGATGGAAGAACAATGAGCGAACCTCAACCCAACTGGGAACGTGATGTCCTGGAAAAACTTGCGCTGGCCGCAGTCCAGGAGCAACGCCGTAGCCGGCACTGGAGCATTCTCTTCAAGTCGCTCGGTTTCCTCTATCTCTTCATCGTGCTGTTTCTTGCGGCGGGCTGGTTCGGCGACGACGGCGTCGGCATTCCCAAGGCGCACACCGCGCTGGTCGACCTCGAAGGCGTCATCGCCGCCGACCAGGCGAGCGCCGATTCGGTCATCGGCAGCCTGCAAAGCGCGTTCGAAGACAGCAAGACCAAGGGCGTGATCCTGCGGATCAACAGCCCGGGCGGCAGCCCGGTGCAGGCGGGGCAGATCTACGACGAGATCAGACGTTTGCGCGCCCTCCACCCTAAGGTGCCGCTCTATGCCGTGGTCGACGACATCTGCGCCTCGGGTGGCTATTACGTCGCGGCCGGCGCAGACAAGATTTTCGTCGACAAGGCGAGCATCGTCGGCTCGATCGGCGTGTTGATGGATGGCTTCGGCTTCACCCAGACCATGGAAAAGCTCGGTGTCGAGCGCCGCCTGCTGACCGCCGGCGAGAACAAGGGCTTTCTCGACCCCTTCTCGCCCGTCGACCCCAAGCAGCGCGAATTCGCCAAGCGGATGCTCGAGGAAATCCACGGGCAATTCATCAGCGTCGTGCGCGAAGGCCGCGGCAAGCGCCTCAAGGAGACGCCGGACATGTTCAGCGGTCTGGTCTGGAGCGGCGAGCAGAGCATCCGCCTCGGCCTCGCCGATGGTCTGGGCAACATCGAATCGGTCGCCCGCGACGTCATCAAGGCCGAGGACATCGTCGATTACACCCAGCAGGAGAGTTTCGCCGAACGGCTCGCCGGCCGCGTCGGCGCCGCGATGGCGAAGGCACTGGTGCCCTTCGAGAAAGCAGGCGTGACGCTGCGCTGAGCGTCCCGCGCCGACTGCGGGCGCCGGGGGCGACGGCCGTTCGCCCCTTTTTGTTGTCCTTTCCTGCCCCGCGCTTGCGAAACGAAACGGCCTGTTGCGGCCCGAACCTGACGGTCAGGCCGCGAGGCCGAACACGACCAGGCGATCGCGGACCCGTTCGCTCTGGCCGCGCCAGGATTTGGCCGCGA
>CBJMYK010000240.1:0-3081 GCA_966433795.1 uncultured Thiobacillus sp.
TGGGCGATCGCCTGCAGGATCTGGATGCCGAACCAGGTCAGCGTCGAGATCCGCGGCCGCACGCCGGCCTATGACACGCTCGGTTATTGATCTGCCGGTCACCGCCGACGACCGCAGGATCGCGCGGCTCGCCGCCATTGCGATCGGCCTCACGCTTGCCGAAGCGGCGATTCCCAGTCCCATCCCCGGAATCAAGCCGGGGCTTGCCAACATCGTCGTGCTGCTGGTGCTGCTGCAATACGGCTGGCGGATCGCTGCCTGGGTTTCGGCACTACGCGTCCTCGCCGGCAGCCTGCTCCTCGGCAGTCTCTTTGCACCCGGTTTCTGGCTGTCGAGCGCGGGCGCGACGGTCAGCCTCCTCGTCCTCGGCGTCGCACGCTACCTGCCGGCCCGCTATTTCGGCCCGGTCAGCCTCTCGGTATTGGCCGCGTTCGGACATATCGGCGGGCAACTTGCGCTCGCCGGCTGGTGGTTGTTGCCCAGCGCCGCGCTGCTCGGACTGCTCCCGGTGTTCGCAGCCGCGGCGCTGGTTTTCGGGACCGTGAACGGCATCATCGTGGCGCGCCTGCGAGCCATGCCGGACGTTCGCCCGCCTCCTGCCGCCGGGGCTGCGCAGTAGATTATTGACCGCATCCGGGCGACAATCCCGGCCATGCATAAGTCCCCACACACCGTCACGCTTGCGCTATCCGGCGCCTCGGGCATGGCCTATGGTCTGCGTCTGCTGGAATGTCTGCTGGCCGCCGACATCCGCGTCTACCTGCTTCTGTCTCAGGCGGCGCATGTCGTCGCCAAGCAGGAGCTCGGTATCGCCCTTCCCGCGCGGCCGTGCGATCTCGAAGGACAGCTCGGCGAAAGCTTGGGTGTGCGCGATGGCCAGTTGCGCGTGTTCGGGCGCGAGGACTGGAACGCGCCGGTCGCGTCCGGCTCCAACCCTGCCGACGCCATGGTCGTGTGTCCCTGTTCGATGGGCACGCTCGCGGCGATCGCACACGGCCTCGCCGACAACCTGATCGAGCGGGCCGCCGACGTGATGCTGAAGGAGCAGAAAAAGCTCGTTCTGGTCCCGCGGGAAGCGCCATTTTCCACGCTCCATCTGGAAAACATGCTGACGCTGTCGCGGATGAACGCGGTCATCCTGCCGGCGAATCCGGGTTTTTACCACCGCCCGCCCTCGATCGAGGACATCGTCGACTTCATCGTCGCGCGCATACTGGACCAGCTCGACATCGGGCACGCGTTGATGCCACGCTGGGCCGCCGAGCGGTGAATGCCCACGTCGCGCAAACAGGGCTACCCCTGTTTCCGCTCAACACTGTGGTGTTTCCGGGCGGTCGGCTGCCGCTACGGGTGTTCGAGCAGCGCTACATCGACATGGTCAAGCGCGCGATCGCGGAGCACAGCGCCTTCGGCATTTGTGCGATCCGCGAAGGCCAGGAAACCGGCACCCCCGCCGTGCCCTACCCGGTCGGCACCCTCGTCCGGATCACCGACTGGGATATGCCCGAGTCCGGCATTTTCCACATCGACACCCGTGCCGAGCAACGCTTCGTCATCCGCCGCACGCGTGCGGAAACAACCGGACTGCTCGTCGGGGACGTCGACGAGGTCAGTGCAGAGTCGCCCGCGGCGGTTCCGCAAGAACTCGAGCTGGCGGTCGAAATCCTGCGCCATATCGTAGGCGAATATGGCGCGCAACATTTCCCGGCGCCGCTGGCGTACGACGACGCGGTCTGGGTCGGCTATCGTCTGTCCGAAGTGCTTCCGCTGAAGCTGAGCGTGAAGCAGAACCTGCTCGAGATGAACGACAGCGTCACGCGCCTGCGGATCCTCACCGAATTCCTCAAGCGGCAGATCAACTGATGGCACGCTTTTATCCCGCGCTCGAAGAAAGACACCGCGCCTTCATCGCCGCGCAAAAGATTTTTTTCACCGCGAGCGGTGCGGCGAACGGCCGCCTCAATCTCTCGCCCAAGGGCATGGACAGCGTGCGCGTACTCTCCGACGTCTGCGTCGCCTATCTCGACCTCACCGGCAGCGGCAATGAAACCGCGGCCCACCTCAGGCACGACGGCCGGCTGACCATGATGTGGTGCAGTTTCGACGCCGACCCGCTGATCCTGCGCGCCTACGGGCACGGCCGGGTGGTGCGGCGCCAGGACGCGGAATGGGCCGAGCTTCATCGCCATTTCGCCGACCTGCCGGGCGAGCGGCAGATCATCGTGCTCGACATCGAATCGGTGCAGACGTCCTGCGGCTACGCAGTGCCGCGCTACGTCTACGCGGGCGAGCGCGAAACCCTCGCGCGCTGGGTCGAGAAGAAAGGACCCGTCGGTCTCCTCGATTACTGGCGCGAAAAAAATCAGCTCAGCATCGACGGGCTCTCGACGGGCCTGCTCGAAGACCCCTCACCCGATCCCGCCTGATCGCTGCACGGCGCGCTGCTTTAGCCCGTCGCCGGCGGCGAAAGCTGGCACGTTGGCCAGACGCAAAATTTGCCGCCGGGCAGAACGTCAAGTCAGCGTTGTCCGAAACCCCTGTCGGAATTTTTTACGCCACGACACATGGAGGTCGCAAATACCCCGCGAAATCAATGCGGGGTTCTCGCGGCACCCTTCTTGCTTTTGCGCCCTGCCATAACAAACATAACCCGAATCTTCTATTGGAGGAGTGGTCATGACTTTGCGCACACTCGGTCTTTTGGCCGGTCTTGCTCTGGCGAGCAACGCCCAGGCGATTACGCTGGGGTTGATAGACGGCACCGACCTCGGCACGTTCGGTGCTCCGACGACGTATGGCGAGACCTTCGCGGTCACGAGCGTCGGAAGCTTCGACCATGACCTCAGCTTTACGATCACCGAGCCGCTTTACGCGGGGTCGGGTATCGCGAATATCCCGCTCTCCGTGGATTTCGGCTCCTTCGAATTGAAGGTGACCGACATCGACAACCTCGCCGCAACGATTTACGACAGTAACGACGTCGCCTACGCGACGTTCGAGGTCAGCGGCAGTCCGGACTTGCTGACGCTTCCGACAGGCTCGTTTTTCGCCCCCGGCGACTACACGCTCAAGAAGGGCATG
>CBJMYK010000241.1:0-3072 GCA_966433795.1 uncultured Thiobacillus sp.
CCCAGATCAAGCAGCTCGAGGAGGAGGTCGGCATGCCGCTGTTCGAGCAGATGGGTAAGAAGATCTTCCTCACCGAGGCCGGCAAGGAGGTCTACGCCTTCAGCCGCACGATCGCGCAGCAGTTTCGCGACATCGAATCCGTCCTCGACGACATGAAGGGCGTCAAGCGCGGCACCCTGTCTCTCACCGTTACGAGCACCGGAAAATACTTTGCGCCCTACCTGCTGGCAGCCTTCCTCAAGCGCCACCCCGGCACCCAGGTCCACCTCGAGGTCACCAACCGCGAGGAAGTCGTGCAGCAGCTGCACGACAACACGCCGGACATGGCGATCATGGGCACGCCGCCCGAGAACATCGAACTGCAGTCCCAGGCCTTCATGCAGAACCCGCTGGTGATCATCGCACCGCCGGACCATCCGCTCGTCGGCGTCGCCCGCGTGCCGCTCGCCCGCCTCGTGGAGGAGAACTTCATCCTGCGCGAGCGCGGTTCGGGCACGCGCAACGCGGTCGAGCGTTTCTTCCAGCAGCGCGACGTGAAGCTCAACACGTCGATGGAGATGAGCCGCAACGAGGCGATCAAGCATGCGGTCATGGCCGGGCTGGGTCTCGGCATCGTGTCGCTGCACACGCTGGAGTTCGAACTGGCGCTGGGCCGCGTCGCCATCCCCAGCGTCGAGGGCTTCCCGATCATGAAGGAGTGGTACATGGTCCATCGCAACGGCAAACGCATGTCGCCGATCGCCCAGGCCTTCCACGAATTCGTGCTGAACGAGGCGGACCGCATCATGAAACTGCCGCAGCCGAAGCCGGTGACGCGCTCGCGCCGGCGCGTGACACGCTCCTAGCAGCGCATCGACGTCTCGCGACCGCTTGCGCGTTGGGATCCCTCCACGGTCGCCGGAAGCCTCTGAAAAACGTCGCTGGCAGGCCCGGCAACGGACGAGCAACGCAGACCCCGCGTGGAGCGCGAATCACCGGCAGCGAAGCGGGTTTGCAACGATTCGGCAGACGCCGTTCAGCTCTTGAATTTCACCAGCCGGCTCACCTGGATGTCGGAAATGAACACCACGCCGGTATGGCTGCTGAAAAACGGCGAGAAGCCTTCGAGGATCGGCTCGACGAGTTCGGTCGGCACCGCGACGATGATCATGATCAGCACGGCATCCTCGTTGAACATCAGGTGGCCTTCGTGGAAGCCGTGGCGGCCCTTGCCCGAGAGATTGCCGACGATGGTGTAGCCGGTCACGCCGGCGCGGTCGAGCAGGTCGGTGGCGAACTCCTGATGGGCGCCCTCGAGGATGATCTCGATCTTCTTCACCGGGCTGAGGTTGAGGTGGTTCATAGCGCGAGCTCCTTCTCTTCGACGGCGCCGTCGGCGGCGTGCAGCGCACGCTCCTGCCAGGCGCCGTCCTCGAATACGTGAACGACATGGGTTTCGGGGTCCGCCACGGCCATGCGCAGCCAACCGTTGTGCACGAGGTTCCTGACCTTGACCACGCCTTCGATCGCCGCGCGCGCGTGCGCGAACGGCGCTTCGATCACCGTAAGCAGACGCAGCGGTTCGTGGTAGGGCACGCCGTCCTTGAGAACGGTCTGCGCCGGCAGCCCGGTGCGCAGGTCGGACAGGTTGCCGGTCATCACGCCGAAGCGGCCGGCGATGTTGTGGTAGACCTTGCTGCCGCTGCCGTAATGGGCGTTGTCGACCGCCGAGAAGTAATGCTCCATGTTGATCCATTGCCCCACCACGAGCGGGCCGGCGAGGATGTTCTCCAGCAGCCGCCCCCGCGGATCGCAGCGGTAGTCGTAGGAGTGGAGGAACACGCGCCCCTCGAGGTCGAGCTGGCTGGTCACCTGGCGGCGCGCGATGACGAAGGCCGCGTTGCGCGCCAGGCCCCACTCGGGGCGCACCTGCGACCAGTCCATGGCGTTGCGCCGCGCCAGCCGGTAGGCGCTCGCCGGGTCGCCGCCTTTGCCCGCAGCGGTGGCCTCGCCCTCGAGCGTCGCCATGCGTTCGGCCGCACACAGGCGCGAGGCTGCCTGCAACCCGTTGCTCAGGCGTTCGGTGTAGACGAGGTGGCTCGGCGGCAAGAGGTCGAGGTCATGCAGACGCAGTTCGTCGGTGGTGGTGTTGTGAAAGGCCGGCACGAACCAGGTGTCGTCCGGGATCACGACGCCCTGCTCGCGTAGACGCGCGCGCACCCCGGGTTTGTTGGCGATCTGCGCCAGCACACGGGCGTTGGTGATGCCGTGATTGCCGCCGCAGGCGCCGCAGTCGAGCGCCGATTCGTAGGGGTTGTTTTCCGAGGTGCTGCCGTGGCCGGCCAGCAGCACGAAACGCGAAAAGCCTTCGGTCAGGCCGATCGAGCGCAGGGCCTGGCCGACGAAATGCACCTGCTCGTCGAGCGTGAAGCCGATGCGTCCAAGGCGTTCGAGCTGCATCTGGGCGTAGCCGCGGTTGATGCGGTAGACGTTCTGCAGGCGCTCGATGAAGCGCGCCTCGGCCCCGGGGTCGAGCGTGAACGCGCGCGCGAAGCCGGTCGCCCCGGCGTGGTTGCCGAGCGCGGTCTCGCGCAACTCGCGGATCATTTCGTCGGTGATCGCCTCGCGCGGGATGCCGAGCTCACGTCCCACCGCCTTGACGATCAGGGCGCGCTGCAGCGAGCGGATGATCGATTCGCCCTGCTCGCGCGACAGCTTGTCGAGCAGCAGCCGGCTGTCTGGCTTGTCCGGATGAAGCCGCTGGCGCCAGCGCGCGTAGGCGAGCGGTGCGAGGCTCTTGCCAAACATGTCGAGCCCGAACAACAGGCCGATCGCCTCGACCGTAATGAAAGGTGACAGCACCGAAGCCTTCAGTTCGTGGACCACTTGCTCAAGCGTCGAGACGAAGGCTTCGTCGTCGGCGCTGCGCGCGATCGCGAGTTCCAGCACGACGTTCTTCGGGCTCGCCACCACCGGGCAGAGATGGGTCTCGCTGCCCTTCTCGAGGCCGATGAAACTGACCGGCACGCCAAAGAAGCCGGCGATGCCGAAGGTCTGATAGTCGCCGACCTTCTCCAGATGGCGCCGGATGCG
>CBJMYK010000242.1:0-3071 GCA_966433795.1 uncultured Thiobacillus sp.
GGCGGATTTTCTTGCGCTTGTCGTGGGTGAGCCCGGCGAGGAAGTCGTCGAAGCTGGCGTAGCCGGCCCTATCCCCTGAGGGGGATGAATGCCAATGAAACTGGAAGCCGGAGCGGTGCAGCAGAGGAGTCGCCGCGAGTGCGGCGTGGTCGACCTCGCTCGGAAACAGGACATGGAAGGACGAGGCGCGCAAATCCCGCGTGAGCTCGAGCGCCGCGGCGATCAGGGCCGCGCGGTCGCCGTCGTTGCGCGCGAGCAGCCGCGGGCCGGCCACCGGCGAGAAGGGCACGCAGCACACGAGCTTGGG
The DNA here is from genome assembly GCA_966433795.1 of uncultured Thiobacillus sp. Lineage (GTDB taxonomy): Bacteria > Pseudomonadota > Gammaproteobacteria > Burkholderiales > Thiobacillaceae > Thiobacillus. The sequence goes on from CBJMYK010000242.1 coordinate 308, forward strand.
GTAGTAATCGAGGCCCTGACGACGGTAGGCGTCGGCCCAGGCCCAGTCGAAAACGAACTCGCCCCACGAGTGGTACTTGAGGTACAGCGGCATCGCCGCGTCGAGCTCGCCGTCTCGAAAGAGCGCGAGATGAACGGGTTCCCAGCCGACCGAGGCGTCGACGCAACCGGTCGTTTCCAGGGACTCGAGGAAAGCGTGCTGGACGAAAGGCGAGTCGCCTGCGAGCGCGTTCCAGGCGGCAGCGGACAGCGTGGCGATGCGCGTCACGACGCGGATCACGGCTTCCGTCGCAGGGGCCTTTGCTTCAGAATGCGCGTTTTGGCGAGTTTCCATTAATAGAGCGATGAACCTGCACGAATACCAGGCCAAGCAAGTCTTGCGGTCGAGCAACCTTAACACGCCGCGCGGCGTCGCCGCGACGAGTGCCGACGCCGCGGTCGACGCAGCCCGCGAATTGGGCGGACAGGCCTGGGTCGTAAAGGCCCAGATCCATGCCGGTGGCCGTGGCAAGGCCGGCGGCGTCAAGCTCGTGAAGAACGCCGAGGACCTGCGCAGCGCCGCTGCCTCGCTGCTCGGCAAGCCGCTCGTCACGGGGCAGAACGCGCCCGACGGCCAGCCGGTGCACACCGTGCTGGTGGAGGAAACGCTGCCGATCGCGCGTGAGCTCTATCTCTCGCTTCTGGTCGACCGCGGAACCGAGCGCGTCGCGATCGTCGCGTCCGCCGCGGGCGGTATGGACATCGAGGAAGTCGCCCACGCCACCCCGGAAAAAGTCCTGACCGAAATCTGCGACCCCTTGCTCGGCGTGCAGGATTTCCAGTGCCGTGCGCTCGCTTTCGCGCTCGAGCTCGGCGGCGACGCGTACAAGGATTTCTGTCGCCTTCTGCCGCAACTCTATCGCGTGTTCATCGGCAACGACCTGTCCCTGCTCGAAATCAATCCGTTGGTCGTGACGACGGATAATCGCGTGCTGCCACTCGACTGCAAGATGAGCGTCGACGACAACGCCCTGTATCGCCGCAAGGCGTTGAGCGAACTGCGCGACGACAGCCAGATCGATGCGAAGGAGGCGGCGGCCAACGCGGCCAACGTGAACTACGTTGCGCTCGCCGGCAACATCGGCTGCATGGTCAACGGCGCGGGGCTCGCGATGGCGACGATGGACCTCATCCAGCTCGAGGGCGGCGCACCGGCCAACTTTCTCGACGTCGGCGGCGGGGCGACCCCCGAGACCGTCGCGCAGGGTTTCAAGATCATCCTGCTCGATCCCAACGTCAAGGCCGTTCTGATCAACATCTTCGGTGGCATCGTGCGCTGCGACGTGATCGCCGAGGGCATCATCCAGGCCGTCAGGGAGGTCGACGTCAAGGTGCCCGTGGTCGTGCGACTCGAAGGCACGAATGCCGAACTCGGCCGTACGCTGCTGGCTGAATCTGGGCTCGCGATCATCGCTGCCGAGAGCCTGACCCAGGCCGCGAAACTGGCAGTGGAGAAGGCAGCATGAGCATCCTCGTCAACCAGGACACCAAAGTCATCTGCCAGGGCTTCACCGGCAAGCAGGGCACCTTTCACTCCGAGCAGGCGATCGCCTATGGCACGCGCATGGTCGGCGGCGTCACGCCGGGCAAGGGCGGGCAGACCCATCTCAACCTCCCCGTGTTCAACACCGTGCGTGACGCGGTTCGCGCCACCGGCGCGCACGCGACGATGATCTACGTGCCGGCCGCGTTCGCCGCCGACTCGATTCTCGAAGCGGCAGACGCCGGAATCGAAGTCATCGTCTGCATCACCGAGGGCATCCCGGTGCTGGATATGCTTCAAGTCAAAACAGCGCTGAACCTCAAGGCCGCGCTCAAGGCCAACGGCGCGAAGCTGATCGGTCCGAACTGCCCCGGCATCATCACCTCGGGCGAATGCAAGATCGGCATCATGCCGGGCGTCATACACCGGAAGGGCAAGGTCGGCATCGTTTCGCGCTCCGGTACGCTGACCTACGAAGCGGTGCACCAGACGACGCAACTGGGACTCGGTCAAACGACCTGCGTCGGCATCGGCGGCGACCCGATCAAGGGATTGGATTTCGTCGACTGTCTCGAAATGTTCGAAGCCGACCCGCAGACCGAAGCCGTGATTCTCGTCGGCGAAATCGGCGGCAGCAGCGAGGAGGCGGCCGCGGAATACATCCACGCCCACATGAAGAAGCCGGTCGCGGCCTACATCGCCGGCCGCACCGCGCCGAAGGGCAAGCGCATGGGCCACGCTGGCGCGATCATCGCCGGCGGCGCGGGGACCGCGGACGCGAAAATCCGCGCGCTCGAAGCGGCCGGCGTCGTCGTCGCGCAAAGTCCGGCAGGATTGGGCGAGGCGGTGCAGCTGGCACTCGGTGCCCGGTAAGGGCCGAATGAAGCTCGCCCTCGCGCAGTTCAATCTGACCGTCGGCGACATCGCCGGCAACGCCGCGAAGCTGCTTGACGCCGCGCAAGCTGCGCACGCGGCAGGCGCGGCGCTGCTGCTGACGCCCGAGATGTCGATCTGCGGCTACCCAGCCGAAGACTTGGTCTGCCGGCGCGATTTCACGGCGGCGTGCGCAGCGGCGGTGGAGACCCTGGCCCAGCAGGCGCCCGCCGAACTCGCGCTCATCGTTGGCTACCCCGAGCGCACCGCCGCGGGCGTCTTCAACGCTGCGGCCTTACTGCGCGGCGGCCGGATCGAGCAGGTCTACCGCAAGCACCATCTGCCGAATCATTCAGTCTTCGACGAACAG
>CBJMYK010000243.1:0-3062 GCA_966433795.1 uncultured Thiobacillus sp.
CGCGCTCGACGAACTGACGAGCGCCTCCCACGGTTCGTCGGGTTCCCAGCCGGACACCCTGCTCGCGGTAGCCCACCTCGGTCGCAAGGAATACGACAACGCGCTCGCCGTGCTTTTGAGCCTGCAGAAAAAAGGCGATAACAGCGCTCGGGTCCATCATCTGCGCGGCCAGGCGCTACTCGGAAAAAACGACAAGGCCGCTGCACGCAAGAGCTTCGAGCAGGCCCTCACGGCGGACCCGGCGTTCTTCCCAGCGATCGCGAACCTGGCACAGCTGGATGTCTCCGACAAAAAACCGGACGCGGCACGCCTGCGGTTCGAGCAGGCGCTCACTCAAGACAAGAACAAAGTCGCTGCGATGCTCGCGCTCGCCCGCCTCGCGGCGCTCAACCGCCAGGAAAAGACCTCCGTGGCTTGGCTCGAAAAAGCGGCCCGGGCCGACCCCAAGGCCATCCAGCCGCGCATCGAGCTCGTGCGCCATTACCTGCAACGCCGGGAGGGTCCCAAAGCGCTGGCGCTGGCCAACGAGGCAGTCAGGGCCAATCCCGACCACCCCGCGGCGCTGAACCTCCTCGGGACCGTGCAGCTCGCGCTTGACGACAAGACCAGTTCGGCGAGCACCTTCAGCAGGCTTACCCAAAAGACGGAGCAGTCGCCCGAAGGCTTCCTGCGTCTCGCTCAGGTACAGATGGCCGACGGGAAAACCGACGAAGCACGCAAAAACCTGCTGCACGCGCTGAAATTGGCCCCCGGACACCTGAAAAGCCAGGAGGCACTACTCAAACTCGAGTTGACCGCCAACAATTCCGACGCCGCGCTGCGCGTTGCGCGCGACATCGAGACGCGCCATCCCGACTCGGCGGTGGGCTTCGTGCGACAAGGCGACATTTTGCTCGCCCAGAAACGCCTAGGGCCCGCCGCGCAGGCCTACGCGCGCGCACTGGAACACGGTGCCGGGCCTGCCGTGTTGATCCAGTTCCACCGTGCAACCGTGCTCTCGGGCCAGAGTCGTGCAGCCGCCGACCGCCGGCTCGAGGACTGGATCAAGCAACGCCCCCAAGACACGAACGTCGGTGCGTACGCTGCAACGTATTACGTTGCCACCGGGCAAAGCGCCCGCGCCGTTGCGACCTATCTACAGATCCTGCGGGGGGAACCGCGCAATATCGTGATCCTTAACAATCTCGCCAGTCTCTATCTGCAGCAGCGCAATCCGCGCGCGCTCACGCTCGCGACCCAAGCCCACCAGCTCGCACCCGACAATCCGGCCGTTCAAGACACCCTCGGCTGGGTGCTGGTCGAACAAGGCCAGCCCCAGCGCGGGCTCGAATACCTGCGCAAGGCCGTGCGCCAGACACCGAAGAACGCGAGCCTGCGTTATCACCACGCGGTAGCGCTCGCACGGACCGGGGACCGTCCCGGTGCGCGCAAGCTGCTCGAGCAACTGCTCGCCGAAACGCCGCGCTTCGAAGAACGCGCGGCTGCGGAGACCTTGCTCAAGAGCCTGCCCGCTGCTTCCTGAAAGGGCGGCGCCGACAGCCAACAAGCGCGTCGGAAAACTTTACTCGGGCGCTTTCCTCACGCCCGGGACCATGCCTCACACGCCAAACAACACAATGTTTTATAAATGATTTTTCCCCTCACACCGGAGGTGGCACGGGCCGTGCTTAACGAAGAGCGTAGTCGAGAAAGCTGGCCGCTCCACCGCCTTGCCAGATTCGTAACCAATTTTTTAACGGGGATTCTCAAATGAAAACATTGCACAAAGCGGCCCTGGCGATCGCTCTTGCCGCAGCGACCAGCCACGCTTCCGCCTTCACGATGACCTTCGACAACTGGGGCTTCGACGCCGATGGCCTCGGCGGCGGCGGCATGCTGACGCCGATCGACGAAATGACCTACCTCGGCCTCAGCTACACCGAGAGCACGGGCATCACCCCCGGCAGCACCTTCACCGACGTCGGCCGCATCGGCGCAACCGGTTTCCAGAACGACGGCTCGCCGATCCCCGCCGGGACCTCGGGCCTCGGCGTCAGCTATGAGCTCACCGCGACCTTCCTCGACTGGACCGGCAGCTACGGCGCGGCCACCGGCGACGACACCGAGTTCTTCTTCGACGCGGGCGGCACGCTCAACATCTACCTCGACAACGCCCTCAACTACAACAGCTTCGGGACGGCCATGGATGGCACCAACATCATGAGCCTGAGCATCCGCACGGGCGAGGGCCAGATCGACTTCGCCAACCCGGCCGGCGTCGACGGCAACGTCGACATCCTGTTCGACGTCACCAGCGTGGCGCAGGGCTACTGGTTCGTCGACACGGACGGCGACGGCGTTGCCGACACCGACGTCTACGATCTGCTCACCGACGGCGCGTTGACGGTAGGCCTGACTGACTCCAACAACAACATCACGACGCCTTCGGCCGCGGTCGCGGGGGACTTCATCGCGACCACCGGCTTCGGCACTCCGACGGGCCCCGGCGACATCTACACGACCAACGACGGTTCGTTCAGCTTCGCTGTTCCCGAGCCCGGCAGCCTGGCACTGCTCGGCCTCGGTCTCGTCGGCCTCGGCCTGGCGACGCGCCGCCGCAAGGCCTGAAGTCAGGCCGCAAGTCGAAAAACCGGCCCTCCTGCTCGGCAGGAGGGCCGGTTTTTTTATGCGTCTGAAATTGCATCTGAAATCATGAGTTCCCCTAGAGGCTTGCGCAGCGAGCGCGCCTCCGCCGTTTTGCCGTGACCGAAGCGCAGCAGGAAAGCCGCATGCATCCAGTTCGCCGCACCGAAGAAATCGGCAAGCTCTTCGCTCAGCGCGGCCATCTCGGCGCGGCGTTCTTTGATTTCCGTGAAGGCCGTCGCGCGTCCTGTGTAGCGCGAAAAAATCAGGGGCGCCATCTCGGGCTGCGCCTGCAGTCCGAGCGAGGCCGCGGTAAGCCACAGCCTTTGCATGGCGCGTCCGCCCGCCACCCCGTCCTCGACGCTGCTCATAGGAGTCTTGCTCACGACAAGACAATGGGCGCCGCAAAACACCGCGGGGAGAAAGTCCATTTCCAGCCG
>CBJMYK010000244.1:0-3059 GCA_966433795.1 uncultured Thiobacillus sp.
CGACGCAGCAGCGCGTTGCCGCCCTGCAGGGCGCGGTCACCGCCCAGGCCACGGCTCTGCGCGAGCTCGAGAAAACGGGCGACAAGCGCGCCCAGACCGAGCTACGCTACCGCATCGATCTGATGAAGCTCGAGGCCGAAAATCTCGAGAAGCAGAACAAGGAGAGCATGGGCTATTTGCGCAGGCTGGAGTTCGTGCGGCTGGACGCACCGGAGAATCAGAGCGCAATGTTATACGTTGCGGGCAGGGTCCCCGATGGCATCATGACCGACGGCCATACTTGGCACATCAAGAAGATCGAGGATGGCAAGATGAACCTGGCTGGCGGCGGCGACGTCGTCGGCAACATCCCCGCCGGCCTGCCGTCGTTCCGCATGCCCACGCTGACGTTCGACGCGATGCTCCAACTGCTGTCGGCTGCGCTCATCATCGCACTGGTCGCGTTCATGGAATGCATCTCGATGGCCAAAGCGCTCGCCGCCAAGACCAAGCAGCGCCTCGATCCGAACCAGGAACTGATCGGACAGGGCATGGCCAACATGGGCGGCGCGTTCTTCCAGTCCTACCCCGCGACCGGCTCGTTCACGGGTTCGGCGATCAACCTGCAGGCAGGCGCGCAAACCGGCTTCGCCATGGTATTCAACGGCGTCTTCGTCGCGGCGACGCTCTTGTTCCTGACGCCCTACCTGTACCACCTGCCGAAGGCCACCCTGGGCGTGATCATCCTGCTCGCGGTCACCAGCCTCGTCACCCCGGCCGCGCTCAAGCACACCTGGAAGGCGAGCAAGGCGGACGGCGTAGTCGCCGGTGTGACCTTCGTCGTGACGCTGCTGGCCGCCCCGCATCTCGACAAGGGCATCCTGATCGGCGCGGCGCTCGCGCTCGCGCTCTATCTTTATCGCACGATGAAGCCGCGCGTCTGCCAGCTCGGTCGCCACAGCGACGGTACGCTGCGGGACGTCAAGAATCACCCCGACCTGCCGACCAGCGAGCACGTGGTCGCGATGCGTTTCGACGGTCAGCTCTACTTTGCCAACGTCTCCTATTTTGAGGACACCGTGCTGGAAGCCGTCGCCGCGCATCCCAAGGCGAAGTACCTGCTGGTCGTCGGCAGCGGCATCAACCAGCTCGACGCGACCGGCGAGGAGTCGATCCGCGCGATCCACGAGCGACTGCGCGAAGGCGGCGTGACGCTGGTGTTTTCCGGCCTCAAGAAGCAGGTGCTCGACGTCATGCGCAACACAGGTTTGTATGACGAGATCGGTGCGAAACGTTTCTTCGCGACCGAAGATCAGGCGCTGGCTGCGGTCTATGAATGGCTTGGCGACAACGGGCGCGATGATCTGCTATGCGCCGTCCCACCGGCGTCGTCGCCGGTCCCCGCCGCTGTGCTCGCGCGGTCCTGAGCCGGCCGCTCCGCTCGCTCCGGCCCGGCCGTCGTGCCGGGCTTTTTTCGCCGTGTTGACGGCCGCCTTCACGGAGCCTTGACACGAGCGGGCTTAAACTCATGGTTTCGTGACATTTGCATGCGGTGCCATGACATCGAGCGGTTCCCTGCGCATTCTGGTCATCGAGGACAACCCCGACCTCGCGGCCAACGTCTGTGATTTCCTTGAGGCCAAGGGCCATGCGGCTGACGCCGCTGGCGACGGCGTGACGGGTCTGCACTTGGCGGTGACCGGAGACTACGATGCGATCGTGCTCGACATCGTCCTGCCGGGAATGGATGGACTGACGCTGTGCCGCAAGTTTCGCGAGGAGGCGCGGCGAACAACCCCGGTGCTCATGCTGACCGCGCGCGATGCGCTCGACGATCGCGTCGCGGGACTCGAATGCGGGGCTGATGACTATCTGCTGAAGCCGTTTGCCCTGCGCGAGCTCGAGGCGCGATTGAAGGCGCTGGTGCGACGCTCGAAAAGCGCGCTCACGCCTTCGGTGCTGCGTGTGGCAGATCTCGTCTTCGACCCGGCGACGTTCGTCGCGCGCCGCGGCGAGCGCGTGATCCAGTTGCCTCCGACGCCGCTGAAGTTGCTCGAAACATTGATGCGCGCGTCGCCGCGCGTGGTGCGGCGCGAGGAGCTCGAGCGCGCGGTCTGGGGCGACGCGCCACCCGACTCCGATGCACTGCGCTCGCACATGCACACGCTGCGCAGCGCGGTCGACGCCGCCGGTGAAGTCACCCTGATTCACACCCTGCGCGGCGTCGGCTACCGGCTCGTAGCCTCGGATGCGATATAGCCGCAGCTTGCGCGCGCGCGTCGCGACGGCGTTCGCGGCCGTCGGCGGCATCATCAGCCTGGTCGCGGCGATCGGCCTCTATATCGGCGTACGCGACGCCGGCGAGCGGCTGATCGACGAGACGCTCAAGGCCGAAATCGAGGACTACCTGGCGCGGCGAACGCGTAACCCGAATTCGCTGCCGCCGGCCACCGCCACGATATTAGGCTACGCACTGCCGGCGCGCGCGGGGGAACCGGTTCCGCCCGAGCCCATCGCGCACTGGGTGCCCGGTATGCACGACGTCCGGCTCGGCGGCGTGTTCTACCGCGTCGCGATTGCCGATCGCGCCGGTAGCCGTTACGTGCTGCTCTATAACGAGACGCTGTTCCGGCAGAAGCAGACGAGCCTGATCGTCTACCTGGCGGCGTTCGTCGGGCTGATGGCGCTGCTCTCGGGTGTGCTCGCATTGTGGTTAGCGGACCGCGTGATCGCGCCGGTGAAGGCGCTCGCGCGGCGGGTGCGCGACATCCGCCTGGACGCGCACCCGGAGCGTATCTCCGAGGACTTTCCGCATGACGAGGTCGGCGAGTTGGCACATACCTTCGAGCAGACGCTCGACCGCCTGGCCGACTTCATCGACCGCGAACGCGCGTTCACGGCCGACGTCTCGCACGAACTGCGCACGCCGATTGCGGTGATTCGCGGTGCCGCCGAGGTGCTGCTTGCCGATGAGACACGTCCCGAACGCGACCGCCAGCGTCTCGAGCGCATCGAACGTGGCGCGGCCGACATGGCCGACCTCTCAACCGCGCTGCTGGCGATGGCGCGCGAGCGCGACG
>CBJMYK010000245.1:0-3048 GCA_966433795.1 uncultured Thiobacillus sp.
CCGCCGCAGGAACATCGGCTTTCGCAAGAGCCGGTGCGGCGGGCTTTGTGCCGAGCTGGCCGCACGCGGCCGTAAGCGTCAGCGCGGCATAAAGGGGAAGGAGTTTGAGGGGGGTCATCTGGATGCCTTGGCGGGTGGCTTGCCACGATTCTAAGCGTTCGAGGGCCGTCCGCAAGCAAGGTTCATTCGCACCGCGCGCTCGCGGTCGTGGAAGAGCTCAGTCCGGTGTTCGCGCTGGGAAGCGTCGGCGGTCTCGCCCCGGTTAAAATACCGGACCGACGCCGCCACGGCTTCCGTCGTCCCCCGTATCCCGTCAGCTTATGCCCGAATTGCCCGAAGTCGAAACGACCCGCGTCGGCCTGTTGCCGCGCCTGCAGGGACGCGCGCTCACCTCTGTCGTCGTTCGCGACCCGCGGCTGCGCTGGCCGATCCCGCCGGACCTGGACACGCGTCTGCGCGGCCTGACGCTGCGCGGACTCGCTCGACGCGGTAAATATCTGCTGTTCGACTTTGGCCCGCTCACCCAACTCGTCCATCTCGGGATGTCGGGAAGCCTGCGCTTCGCCCAGGCCGCGGAAGCGGCCGCGCGCCATGACCACGTCGACTGGATCTTCGAGGACGGCACGATCCTGCGTCTGCGCGATCCCCGTCGTTTCGGTGCCGTGCTGCTGACCGACGACGCGAACGCCCATCCGCTCCTTGCCCGCCTCGGCCCCGAACCCTTGAGCGCTGCGTTCGACGGCGCCTATCTGCACGACCAGTGCCGAAGCCGCAAGGCAGCGATCAAGCAAGTCGTCATGGACGCGCACGTCGTGGTCGGCGTCGGCAACATCTACGCGTCAGAATCCCTGTTTCACGCCGGCATCCGTCCCAGCGCCCCGGCGCACCGCCTGAGTCGCGTCGCCTGTACGCGGCTGGCTGACGCGATCAAGCAGGTGCTGACCGCGGCGCTCGCCGCAGGCGGCAGTTCGTTGCGCGATTACGTCCGCAGCAGCGGCGAGCTCGGCTATTTCCAGCTGCAGACGCGCGTGTACGACCGCGCAGGCTTGCCGTGCAAGCACTGCGGCGCGCCGATTCGCCGCATCGTTCAGGGCCAGCGCGCGAGTTTCTATTGCCCCGCCTGCCAGCGCTAAAGTGGCCGACGCCAAATCAAGTTTGCCCCTGCCATGTCGTTAAACCGTTGTCCCGAATGCGGCGGACCCCTTTGATGAAATCCACGACCCTGGTTGACGAGTTCGAGCATTACAGCGCTTGGCGCGATGCGCTCTCTGTGCGTATCGAAGCGCTGCGCGACTGGCTCAATGTCCACGAGCTCGGCGACGCCGAGTCGGGATTGCGGCTCGATCAGCTTTTGGGCCGCCTGCAGGCGGACACGCTGAACGTCGCTTTCGTCGCGGAGTTCTCGCGCGGAAAGTCCGAGTTGATCAACGCGATTTTCTTTTCCGACTACAGTCAGCGCGTGCTACCGTCCGCGGCCGGCCGCACGACGATGTGCCCGACCGAGCTCGCGTATACGCCGACACGACGACCCTCCCTGCGCCTGTTGCCGATCGAGACCAAGGCGCAGGCCGGCAGCGTCGCCGACTTCAAGCGCGATGCCGCGGCCTGGACGGAATTCCCGCTCGATCTCGACTCCGCGGCGGCCATGAGCGAGACCCTGAGACACCTGGCTGACACCATCGAGGCGGATCGCGCGACGGCCACGGCCTACGGCCTCATCGACCCCGACGACTACGAGACGATGCGCAACCTCGAGCGCGACGGCAGCATCGCCATCCCGCGCTGGCGCCACGCCCTGATCAACTTCCCGCACCCGCTTCTGAAACAGGGCCTCGTCATCCTCGACACGCCAGGCCTCAACGCCATCGGCACCGAGCCCGAATTGACGCTCAGCATGCTTCCCAACGCGCACGCGCTCCTGTTCCTGCTCGCCGCCGACACCGGCGTCACCAAGTCCGACATCGAGATCTGGCGCGAACACATCGCCCCGGTTGCCGGTGCGAGCCGCGCGCGGCTCGTGGTCCTGAACAAGATCGACGGGCTGTGGGATGAGCTCAAGACCACGGCCGAGATCGAGGCCGAAGTCGCCAAGCAGACCGCAAGCAGCGCGGCCCTGCTCGACGTGGCGCCGAGCCAGATCTACCCGGTCTCCGCGCAGAAGGCGCTGGTCGCCAAGGTGCGCGGCGACCACGCCCTGCTCGCGAGAAGCCGCCTTCCCGAACTCGAGGCGGCACTCACGCACGAACTGATTCCTTGCAAGCAGGCGCTGGTCGGCGAATCGGCCGCGACGGCGGTGGAAGACGTGATCATCAAGGCCACCGAGCTGCTGGAAACCCGGCTCGCCACGCTACAGGACCAGATCGACGAATTGCAGGGGCTGCGCGGCAAGAATCGCGACGTGATCCAGCACATGATGGTCAAGGCCAACGAGGACAAGCAGCAGTTCGAGCGCGGGCTGCAGCAGTTCAACGCGTTGCGCAACGTTTTCGCTTCGCAGGTCGAGACACTGCGCCAGCACCTTGGCATGAGGGCGGTGCGTCACGCAGTGCGCGACACGCGAAACGCGATGGAAAAAAGCCGCTTCAGCGCCGGCCTACGCGACGCGATGGGCCGGTTTTTCCGGCGGGTCGACCGCAACCTCGATGCGTCGGCCGCGGGCATCAAGGAAATCCGCAGCATGATGACCGCGATGTACCGGAAGTTCAGCGATGAGCACGGGCTTGCGGCGGTCAACCCGCCCGATCACGACTTGGCCAAGTACCGCAAGGAAATGGCGCGGCTCGAACACATCTTCGACGAACGCTTCAACACCGTTTTCAAGATGTTGACCGTGGGACAGAACCAGTTGACCACGCGGTTTTTCGAGACCCTGGCGAGCAAGGTCGTGGAAGCTTTCGAGCTCGCAAACAGCGAAACCGAAGCCTGGCTCAAGGCGCTGATCGCGCCCATGGAGACCCAGGTTCGCGAGCACGAGGTCCAACTCAGGCGGCGGCTGGAAAACGTCAGCCGCATACACGCGGCGACAGAAACTCTCGACGAGCGGATCGT
>CBJMYK010000246.1:0-3040 GCA_966433795.1 uncultured Thiobacillus sp.
TCGACGGACTGATCGTCAGCGACTCGGGCGACAGCCTGCTCGACCAGAACGCCGGCATCTACATCCGCCCCGGCGCGCATCGTGCGGTCGTGCGCAACTGCGAACTGACTTACAACCTGTTCGGCTTGTGGATCGAGAAGGCGAACGACGTCCGCATCGAAAACAACGTCATCACCGGCAAGCGCGATTACCGTTCGGCCCAGCGCGGCAATGGCATCCAGCTTTACAACACGACGGGCGCACGCATCATCGGCAACCGCGTGAGCTTCGTGCGTGACGCCATCTATGTCGACGTCTCGCACCACGCGATCTTTCGCGGCAACCGGCTGCATCACAGCCGCTACGGTACGCACTACATGAACTCCTACTACAACCTGTGGGAGGACAACGACAGCTGGCTCAACCGCGGCGGGCTGGCCTTGATGGAAGTGCGCGACCAGGTCGTCCGCAACAACCGCGCCTGGGCCAACTCCGACCACGGCATCATGCTGCGCACGATCCAGGACGCCGTGATCGAGAACAACGTCGTCGCCGGCAACGCGCGCGGATTCTTCATCTACGACGCCGAATACAACGTCCTGCGTGGTAACCTCGTCGTCGACAACATCGTCGGTGTCCACTTGTGGGCAGGCTCGATCAACAACGAGGTCGAGGGCAACGATTTCATCTCCAACCGCGAGCAGGTCCGCTACGTCGCCGCGCGCGACACGACGTGGGGCGGGAAGCAGGGCAATCACTGGAGCAATTATCTCGGCTGGGATCGCGACGGTGACGGCACCGGCGACATCCCCTACGAAGCCAACGATGTCGTCGACAGGCTGTCGTGGCAGCATCCGATGATGAAGCTGTTGCTCGCGAGCCCGGCGGTGCAGACGCTGCGCATGGTCGGCCAGCAGTTCCCGCTGCTGCGCGCACCGAGCATCGTCGATCCGAAACCGCGGATGCAACCCGGAAACAAAGACTGGAGAACCTGGCTTGGCAAGTACTTCCCCGGCGCGCGCTGAGAGCGGCCCCGCCCCGACTTCCGACAACGTCGTCGTCGCGCGCGCGGTAAGCAAACACTACGGTGCCGTCCACGCCGTTGACGGCGTCGATCTCGAAATCCGCCGCGGCGAGCTGTTCGGCCTGATCGGCCACAACGGCGCGGGCAAGAGCACGCTGTTCAAGACGATGCTCGGTCTGATCCCGCTGAGTTCGGGCGAAATCCTGATCGATGGTGCATCGGTCTCGGGCAGGGGCTTTCGCGCAGTCCGGCGCAAGATCGGCTACCTGCCGGAAAACGTCGTGCTCTACGAGAACCTCACCGGGCTGGAAACGCTGCAGTTCTTCTCCCGGCTCAAGGGCGCCTCGCTGCGCGAATGCGCGCCGGCGCTCGAGCGGGTGGGGCTCGCTGCCGCGGCGAAACGCCGCGTGCGCGAATATTCCAAAGGCATGCGGCAGCGCCTCGGGTTCGCCCAGGCCCTGCTCGGGAAGCCGCAGATCCTGTTTCTCGACGAGCCGACGACCGGCCTCGACCCCGAAGCGATCCGCGAGTTTTACGGCATCCTGCGCGCGCTTCGCGCCGAGGGCGTGACCGTGGTCTTGACTTCGCACATCCTGGCCGAGATCCAGGAACGCGTCGACCGCCTGGCGATCATGGCCGCGGGCAAGGTGCAGGCGCTGGGCAGCGTCCAGGCCTTGCGCGAGCAGATGGATCTGCCGCTCTGGTTCGACATTCACATCGCACCCGAACACTTCGACGCGGTGCGCGCTGCGCTCGGCCACCTGCCCGTCAGCGCGGTCGAGGCGCGCGACGGCCACGTCGCGGTGCAGTGCCGGCGCGAAAGCAAGATGGCCGTCCTCGAAGCGCTCGCGGCACTCGATGGGCGCGTGCTCGATCTGCACGTACGCGAACCTTCGCTCGAAGACGTATTCTTCGGTTTTTCCGACTAGAGGGACGGTACGTGGAATTCAGCCAAATCGGGATCGTCGCCGGCAAGGAGTTCTGGGACCGCATCCGCAACCGCTGGGTGCTCGCCGTCGCGCTGGTGTTCACGGTGTTCGCGCTCGCGATCGCCTATTTCGGCGGCGCGCAGCAGGGCGCGGTCGGCTTCCGCTCGATCGAGTTCACGATCGCGAGCCTGGTCAGCCTCGTGATCTACCTAATTCCGCTGATCGCGCTGGTGCTCGGCTTCGACGCGGTCGTGGGCGAACGCGAGCGCGGCTCGCTCGACCTGTTGCTGTCGATGCCGATCACCCGCCTCGAACTGCTGCTGGGAAAATACTTCGGGCTCGCGGCAGCGCTTGCGTTTTCGACCGTCGCGGGCTTCGGCCTGGTTGCGATCGTGCTCGCGACGCAGCTCGATCTCACCGCCTTGCTCCACTACTTCGGCTTCATGCTGAGCTCGGTCCTGCTCGGAATGGCCTTTCTGAGCCTCGCCGTCATGGTGTCGGTATTCGCCGCCGACCGCACGCGCGCCTCGGGCATGGCGATCGCCTTGTGGTTCTTCTTCGTGCTCGTGTTCGACCTGCTGCTGCTCGGCGCGCTCGTCGTCAGCGGCGGCCAGTGGGGGGGCGACATCCTGCCCTATCTGCTGCTCGCCAATCCGGCCGACGTCTTCCGCATCCTCAACATATTTTCGCTGTCGGACGTCCGCAGCCTCTATGGGCTGGCGACGGTTTTTCCGCCCGCGCTCGCCAACCCCTGGCTCCTGGGTCTGGTGATGCTGGGCTGGATCGTCGCGCCGCTCGGCGTCGCAACCTGGAGATTTCGTCGATGAACCTGTCACACGCCGCAGGCGTCCTCATCCTCATGGCCGCCGGCGCCCTCGCCGCCTGCGGCCAGGACAAGATAGCCGAGAAAGTCGCTCCGCTCGAGATCACGCAAGGGACGTCCTGCAGCCTCGACGGCATGCTGCTCGCCGATTACCCCGGCCCGAAGGCGCAGATCTTCTACGCCGGCCAGACCGAGCCCGAGTTCTTCTGCGACACGGTCGAAATGTTCCACGTCTACCTTACGCCCGAGCAGGTGCGTCCGGTGCGCGGCATTTTCGTCCAGGAC
>CBJMYK010000247.1:0-3016 GCA_966433795.1 uncultured Thiobacillus sp.
ATGCAGATTCGCGAAATCCTCACACTCAAGAGCGACAAGATTTACAGCATCGCCCCGACCGACCGGGTGGAAAGCGCAGTGGCCAAGATGGTCGAGCTCGGCGTCGGCTCGCTGGTCGTGCTGAAGGAAGGCGAGATGGTCGGATTGCTGACAGAGCGCGATGTCGTGCACGGTATGGTGGAACACGGCTGCGACCTCAAAGACACCGAAGTCAGCACGATCATGGTCACCGACCCGGTCGTCGCGAACGCCGACGACTCGGTTGACTATGCGCGTGATGTGATGACCAAGTCACACATCGGCCATTTGCCGATACTCGACGGCAACAAGCTGCTTGCGATTATCTCTTTCCACGACGTCGCGCGCGCCTGTCTCAAGGAAGCAAACTTCGAGAACAGCCTCCTGAAACGCTACATCAAGCACTGGCCCGAGTAGGAGCGCGCCGCCTAGCGGATCGCGTCGAGGTCGATGGTCCGTTCCATGACCCGGGGCACGATCAGCGCATAGCCTTCCTGCTGCCAGTGCGCGAGTTCGGTGATGGCATTGGGGACGACCTCGACGAAGTCCTGGAAATCCCGCAGCGCATAGCCGTAATCGGCCGCCGCTTCGCCGCACACCTTGAAGCGCACCCCGAGTTCCGCGTAGTAGCGCATGCGCTCGACCGCTTCCTGATATTTCGTTTCGTTCCTTTTCGCCAGCGTCACGATCTCCGTCCCGTGCACCACCACCACGACCTTGAGATCCTCCGGGGCGTAGCTGTAGGGCGCCTCCATCAGCGGATTCGTCAGCGAGCGTAGCCAGTAGAGCGCGCTGCCGATCTTCTGCGGATTGTCGAGAAAAAATTCGAATACAACTTTGGCCGGGGCGTAGGGCGTGGCGACCCATTTTGCGTCCGCAAGAACGGGCGGCGCGCAGGCGAGACACAGTCCTGCCCAGGCATTCAAGAATGCTTTCATGGACGCCCTCCATCGCTGTCGAAGGACTCTGTTTTATAGTCGCTGCGCGGCGTTCTGCTGCAGACGGCGCAGCGTTTGGAAGAGCTGCAGCCGGGCCGGGTCGATGTCGCCTGCGGCAACCGCCTGCTGAATCCGGCATCCGGGCTCGACCTCGTGTTTGCAGTCACGAAAACGACACTGCCCGAGGAAGGGGCGGAACTCGACGAAGGCGTGCGCGAGAGCTTTCGCGTCCATATGCTGGAGTGCGAATTCCTGCAGCCCCGGCGAGTCGATCACGGCCGAGGCCGCGTCGAGGCGGTGCAGGCGCGCATGGGTCGTGGTGTGGCGCCCGCTGTCGAGCGCCTCGGAATATTCGGCCGTCTCGGCCTTGGCATCGGGGAACAGGGCGTTGATGAGCGTCGACTTGCCCATGCCGGAGTGTCCGATCAACAAGGTGGTGTGGCCTTGCAATGCCGGACGCAGCGGGGTGATGTCGGTCAGTGCCGACAGCGTGACGAGCGGATAGCCCAGGCGCGTGAGGAGACTCAGCCTTTCCCGCGCCGCTGCAGTCTCCGGCAGGTCTGCCTTGTTGAGAATCAGCAGGCTGGCGACGCCTTGGTCCTCGGCGGCGAGGATGCAGCGCTGCACGAGTTCCAGCGAGAAACTCGGCCGCGCAGCGACGACGACGGCGAGCTGCGTGACATTGGCCGCGATGGCCTTGGTCTTGAAGGCGTCCGAGCGGTAGAGCAGACTCGTGCGCGGCAACAGTCGTTCGATCACACCTGCGTCGCCGTCGCGCCGCAGCTCGACATGGTCACCGCATACGACGCGCAGATGCCGGCCCTTGACCTGACACGGCAGCGTCCCCGCGGCGGTCTCGACGATGAAGCGACGGCTGAAGGCGGCGACAACCTGCCCGGTCAGTGTGTTCAGATTCCCGGGATCCTGGGGGCAGCCGACTTCACCTGACTTCGATCTTGGGACGTCGTTACAGGTCGAGGAGCGAGTCGACTTTGGCAGCACAGATGAAGTCGTTTTCCGACAAGCCCTCGATCGCGTGCGTCCAGAACTCCACCTTGACTGTGTTGTAGCCGACCGTCAGGTAGGGATGGTGATCCTCGCGGTGCGACACCCACATTACCGCATTGGTAAAGGCCTGAGCCTGATAATGGTCCTTGAACTTGTACTCTTTTGCGATCTTGATGCCGTCGCGCTGCCACCCGGACAGGCCTTTCAGCATCGGGGCGATCTGTGCGTCCGTGAGCGGCGCGATCCCGCCTTCGCAGGGGGCGCATTTTTTGCGGACCAGTTCTTCGACGATTGTAGGCATGGCGCTTTCCTTACTTGAACTTGTAGTACTGCTGGTTTAGATAGGCGCCGACGTGCGCCTCGTCTTCCGGGAACCAGCCGGCCCCGGTGTTGACGTTGCAGCCCGAGATCCGGGCCGCGAGGTGTTGCGGCGTTCTGGTCTTGCGGTCGGCGCGCGTATAGATCTTGCTGCCGTCGCCACCGAACATTTCCGCATGACAGCGAATGCAGGCCTTGTCGTGCAGCAGCTTGCCGGCCTTGGGGTCGCCCTTGTCGAAGGGCGCGGCGTGGGCCGCCCCCGCAAGCGATGCGACGGCGCACACAATCATCAGGCTCTTCATGCGAACTCCGGTGTTGGGTAGGCTCCGATTATGGCGTCAAGCGGCGCCTTCGGCTACCCCGCGCGGCGCATGGTCTATGCGAGAATGCGGACTGCCGAATTCAGGAAAACGTCATGGCGCTCAACCCCTCGCATCTGCTCTGGCTGGACATGGAAATGACCGGCCTCTCGCCCGACAGCGACCGCATCATCGAACTCGCGATCGTCGTAACCGATGCCGACCTCAATACGGTGGCCGAAGGGCCGGTGATGGCGGGCGCGTCGATCTTCGACATTATCATTACCGGCAAGGGCGGCCATGCCGCGCTACCGCACCTCTCGGTTGACCCGATTGTCTGCGCGGCACAGGTGGTTACGGCGCTGCAAAGCATCGTCAGCCGCAACACCAACCCGATCGACGGCTGCGAGAGCGACCTGCGCATGAACGTCGATC
>CBJMYK010000248.1:0-2995 GCA_966433795.1 uncultured Thiobacillus sp.
AGCCGGAGGTCAATGGCAATAGCGTGGAATATTGGGAAAAGCGCGAGCGGGAAGCGAAAGCCAAAGCGGCGGCGACCCGCGGCTACGGCGACCGTGGCAACAGCGCGCGCCCCGGCCCGGCGCGAGGCTATGGCAATGAGAGCCGCGCCGGAGCGAGTCGTGGTGTGCGAGGCCGCTTCAAGGACTAAGCGCAGGTTTGCGTAGCGCCGGGAAAGGGGGTTTCACGTGAAACCCCCTTTTTTTGTGCGCGCTTTCGGTAGGGATCGGTGAACGCGCCCGCAGGCGCGTGCACGGGCTGCCGCGCGCTTCGCGGCGCTCATCCGGTGCGGGCCCGCCCGGGCGCCTGAAGTCCTATTGCAATGCGCTGGCGGGCCCCGGCTCTGCGCCGCCGCTCGTGGCGGGGAGTTGGTTGAAGTGGTAGACGCGATTCCTGCCGCTCCGCTTGGCGTAATAAAGTGCCTGGTCGGCGCAGTCGAGCAGGTCCGCGAGCAGCGTCGGCGGTTCTTTCTTTCCTGGCGCTTCCGGCGCGAAGGTGGCCACGCCGATGCTGGTCGTGACCGGGCGCTTCAGGTTTTCGATGCCGGCGACGGCCGCGCGCAGCCGTTCGGCCGCGAGCAGGCTTTCAGGCTCGGTCAGGCCGA
This sequence comes from uncultured Thiobacillus sp., assembly GCA_966433795.1. GTDB lineage: Bacteria > Pseudomonadota > Gammaproteobacteria > Burkholderiales > Thiobacillaceae > Thiobacillus. Next base: position 642 of record CBJMYK010000248.1, read on the forward strand.
ACGCGGCGATGACGAATTCTTCGCCGCCGTGGCGCGCGACGATGTCGTTGTGACGCGCGCTCGCTCTGAGCGCCGCGGCGGCGGCCTGGAGGACGCGATCGCCTTCGGCGTGGCCGAAACGGTCGTTGACCTGCTTGAAGTGGTCGAGATCAAGGATCAGTATCGACGCGCTCTCCCGGCGGCGGTGGGCAGTCGTGAGGAGTTGCCCCGCGTGCTCGTAAAACGCGCGCCAGTTGTACAAGCCGGTCAGCCCGTCATGGTTGGCGAGGAGTTCGAGTTCGGCGTGCAGCCGCAGCAGCTCGCTGGTCTGGCGCTCGAGCGCGTCCTGCGCCGCCTTGCGCTCGGTGATGTCACGCACCACACAAAGCGTGAGGTGTTCGCCGCTCATGATCATCGGACTCAGCATGATGTCGACCGGGAATTCGCTGCCGTCCTTGCGTAAGGCGTAGAGCTCCTGTTGCCGCCCCATCTGTCGGCTCTGCGCTTCGGCCATGAAGCGGTTGCGGTGCGCGGCGTGGTGCGTGGTGAAGCGTGCCGGCACGAGCATTTCGACCGTTTGGCCGAGCAGTTCGCGGCGGTCGTAGCCGAAAAGCGTCTCGGCGTGCGCGTTGACCAGACAGAAGCGTCCCTCACGGTCGAGGACCAGCATCGCATCCGGCGCGTATTCGAAAATGCGGTGATAGATTTCCACCGGCTTCAAGTCCTCGGCTTCGCGGCAGGGCGGGCCGCTTCTTGCAGTATGGCGAAGGTTTTCGGGCAGTGCATGATCGACCACTTTGCAGCGGCTCTTCGTTTCAATCGGGTGCGAATAATACGCAATGGAAACCTTTTTTGGCCGAGTCGCGCAGGAATTATGTGCAGGCGAGCGACCCCGTGAAAACCGGCGTCCCGCGCCCCGAACCCGAGCGTGACGGCCTTGAATTCGGTGACGCCTCGGTCCATCATGCCGAGGCGTGGCGCCTCAGGCCTTCGATAGGCCCGCCGACGCCTATGGAAGCCTGTACGCACCGCGCCCATAAACTGCACCGTTGCAGCCTGGGTTTTAGGTCTCCCCGATTTGCCCGATGCGACACCGATCAGACCCTGCCCTTATGGGAAAGCGCCTTCCCGACGAACCGTCACCGCTTCCGTGGCGCTGGATGAGCGAGCGCGGTCTGCGTGTGGTGAGCGGAACGGCGACGCTCGCGCGTTACGCTTTGCTGAGCGCGGGCGGATTCGACGAAGTCGAAGACATCGTCCCTGCCGACGGCAGTCTGCTGGTGCTGTTGCGTGCGGGCGCCACGGTCTCGGCCGAATTGCAGCGCGCGCTGACGGCGCCGCTGGACGACCTTCCGACGCGCGCAGGTCGGCGGCACGAGATTCTCGCGGAGTACGGCGGGCCAGGGGGACCCGACCTCGATGCGGTCGCCGAACGCGCTGGGCTGGACGCCGCGACCTATGTGAGGATTCACGTCGCGACGGAACACACGGTGGCGTTTCTGGGTTTCCAGCCGGGATTCGCCTACCTCCGTGGCGTGCCGAGTGCGCTGCACGCGCCGCGCCGTGCGACGCCGCGCCGCGAAGTGGCGGCGGGCAGCATTGCCGTGGGAGGCGCCTATACGGGCATTTATCCGGCGGCCGGCCCCGGCGGCTGGAACGTGATCGGGCGCGCGCGCGCAGTGTTGTTCGATCCGCGCCGCGAGACGCCGGCCCTGCTCGCGCCCGGCGACCGCGTCGTCTTTGTCCCGGCATGATCGAGGTGGTGCGCGCCGGCCTCTGTGATCTGGTCATGGACCTCGGCCGGCCCGGTCGCGGCGCGCTAGGCGTGCCGGTCGGCGGGGCCGCCGACCCGACGGCGCTCGCCGCGGCCAATCGCCTCGTCGGCAATAGCGCCGATGCGGCCGGGGTGGAGGTGACCCTCGCCGGACCACAGCTGCGGTTTCCGAACGGTGGCGTCGCCGCGCTGTGCGGCGCCCGGTTCGCCGCGACGCGAAGCAGCGGCGCGCCGGTGCCGTGGAACGAAACCCTTATATTGGCGGCAGGGGAGACGCTGCAGCTTGAGCAAGCGCTCGACGGCTGCCGTTGCTGGCTCGCCGTGCGCAGCGGGGTGGTCGAACCCGAAGTGATCGGAAGTCGCAGCACCTTTCTGCCGGCAGCCTTCGGCGGCCATCAGGGCCGCGCGCTGCGCACCGGCGACACGCTGATCCTGGGGGCGGCGACGGATGCGCCCCGTCTGCGACGCGCGCGCGGCCCCTCGTCCCCCGGGCACGCCCTGCGCGTCATCGCCGGGCCGCAGGTCGCCCAGTTCGACGATCATGGCCTTGCCGCCTTCTTTCTCGGTCGCTATCGGGTGGGCGCGGCGTCGGATCGGCGCG
>CBJMYK010000249.1:0-2991 GCA_966433795.1 uncultured Thiobacillus sp.
TTCGCGAATCTGCATGCTGTTCTCCGAATCGGCTGGCTGTGGGTCCAATGATAACAATCGAGCGACGCCGACGGCTATGACCTGACCAGCGCAGCTTCGACCCGCTCGCGGGTGGCGATGCCGGTCAGCGTTTCGACGAGCGTGAGCGCGAAATCCATCGCCGTCCCGGGCCCGCGCGAGGTTAAGACGGCGCCGCCCCTCACGACCGCCTCGGCACGCAGCGTCACGTCGGCCAGACTGTCAAGAACGCCGGGATAGCCTGTCGCCTGTTTGCCGTGCAGCAGGCCCGCTTCGGCCAGGACCATCGGCGCGGCGCAGATCGCGGCGGTGTACTTGCCCGCCGATGCCATTTTCTTCAGCAGGTCGATGATGCGGACGTCGTCCTTGAGGTGCGACGCGCCCGGCATCCCGCCAGGCAGCACGACCATGTCGTACTCGTCCGCGAGCGCACGCTCGAGCGTCACGTCCGGCACGAGCTGCACGCCGCGGCTCGCCTTGACGACCCCGGCCTTCAGACCCGCCACGACGACTTCGATGCCGGCGCGCCGCAACAGGTCGATGATGGTGACGGCTTCGAGTTCCTCGCAACCGTCCGCCAGCGGAACCAAAACCTTGGCCATTTCGCCTCCCGGTTACTCAGTCACGGAAATTCTGATACTGCAGCGGGAAATCGCTGATGCTTTTTTTCACCAGCGCGATCGTCTCCTGCAGCACGTCGCGCTTGGCCCCGGACACGCGTACGGTGTCGCCCTGGATGCTCGCCTGCACCTTGAGCTTGCTGTCCTTGATGCACTTCACGATCTTCTTCGCGAGTTCGGTTTCGACGCCAGTTTTCACGGTCACGCTGCGCTTGACCTTGTTCCCCGAGACTTTTTCCACGCTTCCGGTCTCGAGACACTTGACGTCGACGCCGCGCTTGGCGAGCTTCTGCGCCAGAATGTCCTGCACCTGGTCGAGCTGAAAATCGGTGTCGGCGTAGACCGTCAGCGCGTAGTCGCTCTGCTCGACGCGCGCGTCGGAGCCCTTGAAGTCGAAGCGCGTCGATACTTCCTTGTTGACCTGGTCGACCGCATTGCGGACTTCCTGTTTGTCGACCTCGGACACGATGTCGAAACTTGGCATCTTGATCTACTCCTCATCCACTACGAACGACTGCACCGGCAGCCCCGACTCGTCGTGAAACTCGGCGGCCGCCATCACGCCGAGGCGGGCGACGCCCTCGGCATCGAGCGAGGGCGCCCTGAACGCCGCGTACATCGCGCCGAGCGCGTAAGGGCTGCCGCTACCGTAGGCGTAAAACTTCGAAAACTCCTGTACCGTCCGGTGCGCGGCGACGCCGAAGATGCCGCGCGGACTCGCGATCAGCACGTCCATGCGGCTCGACTCGAGGTCCTCCTCCTTGTCGTCGCCGGTCTGCAGATAATAGTGCTCCTTGAGCGCGCCGTGCAGGGTGTTCCAGACCCGGAAAATCTCACCCACGGAATCGAGCCGCGGCGCCTCGTCGAGCGAGTCGAAATAGTCGGCCAGGATCAGTTTGAAGGTCGCCGATCCCGTGATCGCGACGTAGCTGTTGCCGACCCGGATGATCTTTTCGTGATTCGCGACATAATCCGCCGACTCCTTGCCGCCGCCCCATTTCGTCAGCGTGTCGGCGGCGATCGCGATGCGCCCCTCCTTGCGGACGACAGTAACGGTCGTCATGGCTCAGCGCTCAGCCGAAATGGCACACGTAGTGATAGGGCTGTGCCGTGACTTCGATCTGAAAGCTCGAATTTGCGGGTACCTCGAACGACTGTCCGGCGCCGTAGGTCTTCCACTCGTTCTCGCCCGCGAGCTTGACGCGACACGCCCCCGCCACGGTCTCCATGATTTCGGGCGCGCCCGTGTTGAAGGTGAGCGTCGAGGGAAGGATGACGCCGACCGATTTCTTGCTGCCGTCGGCAAACTCTACCGTGTGCGAGACGCACTTGCCGTCGAAATAGACGTTGGCCTGTTTGTTGACCGCGACGTTGTCGAACTGGGACATGCTTACTTTCTCCGTGCGTCGAGTTTGGCAGCGATGCGCATGCGCAGCGCGTTGAGCTTGATGAAACCGCCGGCGTCCTTCTGATCGTAGGCACCGGCGTCGTCTTCGAAGGTCGCGATGGTCGAGTCGAACAGCGAATCGCTCTTCGAGTCGCGGCCGACGACGATGACGTTGCCCTTGTAGAGCTTCAGCCGCACCGTACCATTGACGTGCGCTTGCGTGTGGTCGATCAGCACCTGCAAGGCACGGCGCTCGGGGCTCCACCAGTAGCCGTTGTAGATCAGGCTCGCATAGCGCGGCATCAGATCGTCTTTCAGATGCGCAACTTCGCGGTCGAGCGTGATCGATTCGATCGCGCGGTGCCCTTTCAGCAGGATCGTGCCGCCTGGCGTTTCGTAGCAGCCGCGCGACTTCATGCCGACGTAGCGGTTTTCCACCAGGTCGAGCCGGCCGATGCCGTGCTTGCCGCCGATCTCGTTGAGCTTGGCCAATACCTCGTGGGCATTCATCGCCTGGCCGTCGATCGCGACGACGTCGCCTTTCGCGTAGGTCAGTTCGATGTATTGGGCGCGATCCGGCGCCTTCTCCGGCGAAACGGTCCAGCGCCACATGTCTTCCTCGGCTTCCGCGTTGGGGTCTTCCAGGTGGCGGCCTTCGTAGGAGATATGCAGCAGGTTGGCGTCCATCGAATACGGCGAGCCGCCCTGGCGATGCTTCATGTCGATCGGGATGCCATGGGTCTCGGCATAGGCGAGCAGCTTCTCGCGGCTCAGAAGATCCCATTCGCGCCACGGCGCGATCACCTTGACGTCGGGCTTCAGCGCATAGGCGCCGAGCTCGAAGCGCACCTGGTCGTTGCCCTTGCCGGTGGCGCCGTGGCAGATCGCGTCGGCGCCGGTGGCATTGACGATCTCGATCAGGCGCTTGGCGATCAGCGGCCGCGCGATCGAGGTGCCGAGCAGGTA
>CBJMYK010000250.1:0-2988 GCA_966433795.1 uncultured Thiobacillus sp.
GAATTCATCAAGTACTACACATCCAAATACCCCAACATCAAGCTCGAAGACTACGTCTACGGCGCGCTGGCCTTCGACGCCGACAGCAAGGCCCAGTACGAGGCCATCATGGAGTTCCCGCCGTTCGAGGCCGACCTCGAGGCGGGCCGCGTGTTGTGGGAGACCCCGTTCAAGAACGGTAAGACCTACGCAGACTGTCTGCCCAATGGCGGCAGGCAGATCGCCGGCAACTACCCGATTTTCGACGAAGCCAAGGACAAGGTGGTGACGCTGGAGGATGCGCTCAACAACTGCCGCGTCGCGAACGGTGAGGCCGCCTACAAAGTCAGCGACAAGAACACGCTCGGCAAGCTCACCGCCTATATGCGCACGCTCTCCGACGGCATGCTGATGAACGTCAAGGTCGAAGGCCCCAAGGCGACGGCCGCATACGAAGACGGCAAGAAGACCTTCTTCTCGCGCAAGGGCCAGCTCAACTTCGCCTGCGCGAGCTGCCACGTGCAGAACGCCGGGGTCCGGCTGCGCTCCGAACTGATCTCGCCCGCGGTCGGCCACGCCGTGCACTGGCCCGTGTTCCGCGGCGGCGACAATCTCGTGACGCTGCAGAACCGCTATACCGGCTGCTTCAAGCAGGTGCGCGCAGTACCGCCCGCAGAGGGAAGCGCCACGATGAACAACCTGGAGTACTTCCACTCCTCGCTGTCCAACGGTCTGCCCATGAAGGCATCGGTGTTCCGCAAATAAACGTCGAGCATCTCGCCAAAAAGCCCGGGCAACCGGGCTTTTTCTTTTGTTCCATTCTGGAACATGGGCCGGAGCTACTATTTACCGGGGGCACCGGCAAACTGACAATAGGGGCGATTCCAGCTACCGATACAGAGGAGAACTCCATGCACATGAACCGCCGCGAGTTTCTGCAACTGCTCGCCGTCGCGGCCGCGTCCGGCATGGCGCTGGACAGCAAGTCCGCGCTGGCTGGCAAGGCCCCCGCCAATTTCTACGACGTGCCGCGTCACGGCAATGTCTCCTTCCTGCACTTCACCGACTGTCATGCGCAACTGCTCCCGGTGTGGTTTCGCGAGCCCAACGTCAACCTCGGCGTCGGCGCCGCGCGTGGCAAGGCACCGCACCTGGTCGGCCAGCATCTGCTCAAGGAGTTCGGCATCAAGCCCGGCAGCGCCGAAGCCCATGCCTTCACCTACCTCGACTTCCCCGAAGCGGCCAAGGTCTACGGCAAGGTCGGCGGCTTCGCCCATCTGAAGACGCTCGTCGACAAGCTGCGCGCGCAACGCCCCGGCGCCCTGCTGCTCGACGGCGGCGACACCTGGCAGGGCTCGGCGACTTCGCTGTGGACCAACGCCCAGGACATGGTCGACGCGTGCATCAAGCTCGGCGTCAACGTCATGACGCCGCACTGGGAGTCGACCTTCGGCGCGGAACGCGTGCTGGAAATCGTCAATGGCGACTTCAAGAAGGCGAACATCGATTTCGTCGCGCAGAACGTCGTCACCAACGACTTCGGCGATCAGGTGTTCAAGCCTTACGTGATGAAGGAAATGAACGGCGTCAAGGTCGCGATCATCGGCCAGGCCTTCCCCTACACGCCGATCGCGAACCCCCGTCACATGGTTCCGGACTGGAGCTTTGGCGTGCGCGAGGACGGCATGCAGACCTGGGTCGACGAGGCCCGCAGCAAGGGCGCGAAGGTCGTGATCGTGCTCTCGCACAACGGCATGGACGTCGACCTCAAGATGGCGAGCCGCGTGACCGGCATCGACGCGATTTTCGGCGGACACACCCACGACGGCGTGCCGCAACCGACCAAGGTCAAGAATGCCAAGGGCGTCACCCTCGTGACCAACGCCGGGTCCAACGGCAAGTTTCTCGGCGTGATGGATTTCGACGTGCGCGGCGGCAAGGTGCAGAGCTACAAGTACCGGCTGCTGCCGGTCTTCTCCAACCTGCTGCCTGCCGATCCGGCGATGGAGGCCTACATCAAGCAGGTTCGCGCCCCCTATGAAGCCAAGCTGAACGAGAAGCTCGCGGTCTCCGACGACTTCCTCTACCGCCGCGGCAACTTCAACGGCACCTGGGACCAGTTGCTGGTAGACGCGCTGATGGAAGTGAAAGGTGCCGACGCGGCGTTCTCGCCGGGCTTCCGCTGGGGTACGACGCTGCTACCGGGCGACGCGATCACGATGGAGCGCCTGATGGACCAGACGGCGATTACCTATCCGCAGACGACCTTGACCGAAATGAGCGGCGAAACGATCAAGACCATCATGGAAGACGTTGCCGACAACCTCTTCAATGCCGACCCCTACTACCAGCAGGGCGGCGACATGGTCCGCGTCGGCGGCATCGAGTACACGATCGATCCGACCAAGAAGATCGGCCAGCGCATTGGCGACATGACGCTGAACGGCAAACCGGTCAACGCCGACAAGACCTACATGGTCGCGGGCTGGGCGCCGGTCGGCGAAGGCGTTCAGGGCGAGCCGGTGTGGGACGTCGTCGCCGCTTACCTGCGCGACAAGAAAGTGATCAAGGGCCTCAAGCTCAACGAACCGAAGATCGTCGGCGTCGGCAAGTCGAATCCGGGCATCGCCGCCTACTCGGGTGGGCTGTCATGATCTTCGCTGACACGGAACACTAGGAGAAAAGGGGCGCGCGCCCCTTTTTTTTTGCGCGCAACGCAAGGGCGCCTGCGCGCAGCGGACGCCTCTCGACCGGCGTCCGGTCGCTCCGCCTGGGGCGAGAAATGGCGCAGGGCAACAAGCCTGCGCGAGGACGCCCCCCTCGTCCATGACTTAGGTCAAGCGCTGTCTCACCCGAGCAACAGGCGAATTTTTCGCTTGCCAAAACATGCACGATAAATATATATTTAGATCGCGATATGTCCGCGCGAGGCGCAAGGCAGCTGGAAACGGCGTCGCAGCACGGGATTCGTAGCCAACCCAGTAAACGAAAGGGACCCACCAAATGAGC
>CBJMYK010000251.1:0-2965 GCA_966433795.1 uncultured Thiobacillus sp.
ACCCGCACCACGGTATCCACTTCCGCGTGCTGACCAAGGTGCTGCGTCTGTCGGGCGGTGACCACCTGCACTCCGGCACCGTCGTCGGCAAACTGGAAGGCGACCGCGAAGCGACCCTGGGCTGGATCGACATCATGCGCGACAGCTTCATCAAGGAAGACCGTTCGCGCGGCATCTTCTTCGACCAGGACTTCGGCTCCATGCCTGGCGTGATGCCGGTTGCCTCCGGTGGTATCCACGTGTGGCACATGCCCGCGCTGGTCACCATCTTCGGCGATGACTCGGTGCTGCAGTTCGGTGGCGGTACGCTCGGCCACCCCTGGGGCAACGCCGCCGGCGCCGCCGCCAACCGCGTCGCGCTGGAAGCCTGCGTGGAAGCCCGCAACAAGGGTGTCCAGGTCGAGAAGGAAGGCAAGGCCATCCTGACCGAAGCCGCCAAGAACTCGCCGGAACTGAAGATCGCCATGGAAACGTGGAAAGAGATCAAGTTCGAGTTCGACACGGTCGACAAGCTGGACGTCGCTCACAAGTAAAGGCTCGAGGGGCGGAGCAGGGCCCCTGCCGCAGGCGCGGCGGGGACGCGACCCCCGGCGGGCCGCCTGCTTGCCCCCCACTCAACCTATTCGCATAAAGGATACGAAATGTCTGAAGTAATGGATTACAAAAGCCGTCTGAGCGACCCCGCCAGCCGCAAGTTCGAGACCTTCTCCTACCTGCCCGCAATGGACAAGGACAGCATCAAGAAGCAGGTCGAGTACCTCGTGAAGAAGGGCTGGAACCCGGCGATCGAGCACATCGAGCCCGAGCACATGATGGATTCCTACTGGTACATGTGGAAGCTGCCGATGTTCGGCGAAACCGATGTGGATCGCGTGCTGGCCGAAGCCGATGCCTGCCACCGGGCTAACCCCAACAACCACGTCCGTCTGATCGGCTATGACAACTTCTCGCAGAGCCAGGGCGCGTCGATGGTGATCTACCGCGGCAAGACTGTTTAAGCCGAGACGGGAGACCGAGGCCTGTCGCACTAATTTCAACGCAGCCGCGAAATTAGCGTTAACAGGCCCTCACGCCCCCGTCGCCCGCAGGGCCCGGGGGCTTTTTGTTTGCCCGCGAATGGCGTGTTTGCTGAAAAACGCGGCATTCGCGGATAAATAAGCCCCACACTCTAGGAGCCTCCATGAGCAACATCGTCGATCAGTATCGCGTCACCACAGAACCTTACTACCGTCCCGTCGCCGACGAGGTCGAACTGTACGAAGCCGCCTATTCGGTGCGTATGCCGATGATGCTCAAGGGGCCCACCGGCTGCGGCAAGACGCGCTTCGTCGAATACATGGCGTACAAGCTCGGCAAGCCGCTGATCACCGTGGCGTGTAACGAGGACATGACCGCGTCCGACCTGGTCGGCCGCTTTCTGCTTTCCGCTTCCGGAACGGAGTGGCAGGACGGACCGCTCGCGATCGCCGCGCGCCATGGCGCGATCTGCTACCTCGATGAAGTAGTCGAGGCGCGCCAGGACACCACCGTCGTGATCCACCCGCTGACCGACAACCGTCGCGTACTGCCTCTGGAAAAGAAGGGCGAACTGGTGCACGCCCACCCGGATTTCCAGATTGTGATTTCGTACAACCCCGGCTATCAGTCGCTGATGAAGGACCTCAAGCAGTCGACCAAGCAGCGCTTCGGCGGGCTCGACTTCACCTATCCCGAACACGCAATCGAGACCGAGATCGTCGCGCACGAATCGGGCGTCGATGCCGACATCGCGGGCAAGCTGGTGTCGATCGCCGAGCGTAGCCGCAACCTCAAGGGCCACGGCTTGGACGAGGGCCTGTCGACCCGCATGCTGATCTACGCAGGCTCGCTGATTGCCAAGGGCGTCAACCCGCTGGCCGCCTGCCGCGTCGCGCTGGTGCGCCCGATCACCGACGATCCCGACATGCGCGACGCGCTCGACGCGGCAGTCAGCACGTTCTTCTGAACGCTGCAGATGGGCTGTTGCCCATCGGATGACACGAGCGGGCCGCCATGGCGCGCGCCCGCTGCATGACCTGAGGTGAACCATGTCGATCAAACTCGAAGACTACGCTGAACTGCTGGAAGATCTGTCGCCGCACTCGCGGGAGGCGCTCGAGGCCAACTGGCACGAGGCGACGAAGGTGTTTTCGCCGCGCGGGCTCGACAACTACCTGAAGGGGGTGTCGGCCATCCGCGGGCTGGGGCGCGGCGATACGCTCGTCGAAACCTGGATCGAGCAGGCGCCGTCGGTCGCCAAGGAAGTGGGCGAGGACGTGGTGGCCGACCTGGCCACCGCTTCGCTCATGCTTGCCTCGAAAACCTCGGGCGCGGTGATCGAGTTGCTGCTCGCCACCGCGCCGACTGCGGCCAACCGGCTCGGCGACGGGGAGCTGTTCCTCAAATACCTGCAGTTCATCAACACGCTGATCGCGCAGGCCCCGCGCGGCGTGCGGGCGATGCTCGACAAACTCGAAGTGCTGTTCCAGCATCTGACACTCGGCGGCCTGCGCCGCTGGGCGCTGTGGGGCGCTCACGCGCACCGCACGAACTACGAAGAGCAGATCCGCTATTTCGGCCTGGAGTCGAAAGAATCGCTCGCGATGCTGCAGAAGGAGCGCAAGGGGACCCTGTTGGTCGACGTGCAGCGCCGCATCAACATGTACCTGCGTGCGCTGTGGGCACGCGACTTCTTCATGCGCCCGACCTCGGGCGACTTCGAGGCCCGCGAGGGCTATCGTCCCTACATCGAGGACTACCTGCTACACCTGCCAGACGCCTATGACGACTGGACGGTGGAAGGGCAGGAGCCGGTGTCGGGGCTCGAGCTTTATCGCGCCACCGCCGCGCACTGCGCGGCGCATGTGGCGGAGACGAAGCAGCCGATTTCCGCGGAAGCGCTCAACCCGATGCAGATGGCGGTGATTTCGGTGATCGAGGATGCCCG
>CBJMYK010000252.1:0-2954 GCA_966433795.1 uncultured Thiobacillus sp.
TGCGGCCGGACATCACGGCAGCCGCACGTCGTCGATAGCGGAATTCGTCGAACGCGTACGGCCACGGCATGTGGTCTTCACGGTCGGCTATCGCAACCGCTTCGGCCACCCGCACCCGGAGGTGGTCGGGCGCTTTCGTGAAGTCGGCTCGCATGTGCTGCGTAGCGATCGGGCGGGCCTTGTGCGTCTGACGTTTGGACAAGCCGGGGTGACGGCCTCAGAATATCGACCCTCCCACCGCCGTTACTGGCACGCCCCCGAGTCATGAACGAAATCGCCCGTCCGCGCTGCTATGACGCGACCGACCTCGAGTCGGCGCGGCAGGCCCTGGCACGGGTGCTGCCGGTCGCCGAAAACGATCTGCCTTGGCGCGCGCTCAGCTACGCCTACGAGCAGCTCGGTGGGAGCGAAGCGTTTGCGCACAGCGTCGGCAGCGCGCTGATCGTCGCAGAACTGAAGGTCGGAGCGGATGCCGTCGCGGCGACCTTACTGCACGCCTGTTCCGGGGACGCACCGGAGATGGATGCGCGCTTTGAGGGCGCGGCGCAACTTGCTCGCGGCGTCGCAGCGATGGCGCGCATCGAGTCGCTCGCCGCCAATACCACCGACAAGCGCATCGATCCCCATGCGCAGCTCGAAGCCTTGCGTCAGATGGTGCTGGCGATGGTCGAGGATATCCGCGTCGTGTTGGTGAAGCTTGCAGAGCGCACGCACGCGCTGCGCTGCGCCGCCTCGCCAGCGTCGCAGGACGAGCGCGACGCCGACGAGCAGGCTGCGCTGCGCGAGGCGCTCGGGCAGCAGGCGCGCGAACTCTTCGCGCCGCTCGCCAACCGTCTCGGGGTGTGGCAGATCAAGTGGGAGATGGAGGACTGGGCCTTCCGCTACCTCGAACCGGAAACCTACCGCACGATCGCCGCGCAGCTCGACGAAAAGCGCGCCGATCGCGAGGCCTACATCCTCGGGATCATCGAACGCCTCAAGGCCGAACTCGCGCTGCACGGTATCGAGGCCGAGGTGACGGGTCGGCCCAAGCACATCGCGAGCATCGTCAACAAGATGCGGCGCAAGCATCTGAGCTTCGAGCAGTTGTACGACATCCGCGCCGTGCGCGTCCTGGTGCGGCAGGAAATCGACTGCTACACGGTGCTCGGCCTCGTGCACAACCTGTGGCAGCCGATTCCGGGCGAATTCGACGATTACATCTCGCAGCCGAAGAGCAACGACTACCGCTCGCTCCACACCGCGGTCATCGGCCCCGAGGACCGCGCGCTCGAGGTGCAGATCCGCACCTTCGACATGCATCGCCACGCCGAGCTGGGCGTCGCGGCGCACTGGCGCTACAAGGAAAGCGGTAAGCAGGACGCCCAGTACGAGGAGAAGATCGCGTGGCTGCGGCGCATCCTCGAATGGAAGGACGACGTCGCCGACAGCAGCGAGTTCCGCGAGCAGTTCAAGACCGAGCTCTTCCACGACCAGGTCTACGTGCTGACGCCGCAGGGGCGCGTCGTCGCGCTCGACCGCGGCGCGACCCCGGTGGATTTCGCCTACGCCGTTCATACGGACCTCGGGCATCGTTGCCGAGGCGCCAAGGTCAATGGCGCGATGGTGCCGCTCAACACCGTGCTCGACAACAGTCAGCGCGTCGAAATCGTGGTCGCCAAGGAAGGCACGCCGAGTCGCGACTGGCTCAATCCGGCGCTCGGCTATCTGGCGACGCATCGCGCACGCTCCAAGGTGCGCGCGTGGTTTCGCCAGCGCGACGTCGGCGAGCAGGTAAATCTGGGGCGCAGTCTGCTGGACAAGGAACTCAAGCGCCTGGGCGTGGGCGACGTGAATCACGAAAAGCTCGCTCAGCGCCTCAAGTTCGCCAAGGTCGATGAGTTTCTCGCTGCGCTGGGTCGCGGAGACGTGGGCCAGCGCGATCTGGTGGGCGCGCTCCAGGAGCCGGGCAAGGCGCCGCCCGCGCTCGCGCCCAGCGTCAAACCGCGGGCACGGCCCCGCTCGGGAAATCCGGTCTTGATTCCGGGTTTGGGGGATGTGCCGCTGACGATGGCCCGCTGCTGCAAGCCGCGGCCGCCCGAGGCGATCGTCGCCTACACTACGGTCGGACGCGGCGTGACCGTCCACCGCGCCGATTGCGCTTCGCTCCGACGCGCCAATCAGGCCCGGGTGATGCCGGCCGAATGGGCACTCGATCTCGGCGCGGGCTTCGAGGTCGACATTCGTCTCAAGGCCTTCGACCGCCAGGGGCTGCTGCGCGACGTGTCCGACGTGATCGCCAAGGACAAGGTCGACGTGCTGCGCCTCAATACCGAGACCCGCGGCGAATACGCGCAGATGCAACTCACGGTCCGCATCAAGGAATTGCAGCAGCTATCGCGCTTGCTTGCGCGGCTGCAGCATGTGCAGAACGTCGTCGAGGTGAGACGGAGCTGAACTTCGGCAAATGCCGACCCCGCTCAAGCCCGCGAATCGAGGATTGTGCGTGCGAGGACGCGCAGGCCGGCGGGCGACAGGTCGTCGGTGCTAAATGAGCGGTCCGCAGCCGTCGCCGGATAGTTGTGCGACAGCGACTTGAAATACGCCGGGTCGTAATGCTGCGTGAGCAGGACTGCCACGAGTTCGCTCCACGCGCCGCGGTTGGCCAAGGCCTGCCAGGCCGAAACCGTGTCGTTGCCGCGCAGACCCGCGAGATAGCCAAGCTGCTGGTTGATCGTTTGCGGATCGGCCAGGAAATGCGCGTAGTCTTCGCTCAGCAGGCCCACGCGGGCGTCGAGCGGCACGTCGAGCCGCACGCAGGGGCTCGCGCGCATCGCGCGAATGAGGGCATCCGGCACCTGCAGGGCGCCGATCTTCTTGCTTTCCGATTCGACGAAGACCGTGGCGCCGGCATCGAAGTGCGTCAGCGCCGACCAGATCGCGCTCTCGAAGCGCTTCTGCGAGGGCTGGGGTTG
>CBJMYK010000253.1:0-2951 GCA_966433795.1 uncultured Thiobacillus sp.
ATCTGGCCGGATTGCACGGCGCCCTCCACGCGACGCGCATGCAGACGCGCTTACTGCTTGCCGGCGATGCGTCGCGCCAGACGCTCGGCGGGACCTTCGCCGAGGCCTGGGGGCAGGGCCGCTTCGCCCTCAGCCGGGACGCCGTGCGCATCCGCCTCGAGAACCTGCAGTTTCGGGGGCCGGGCGGGCGGCTCGTGGCCTCGGGCGACATGCGGAATGATGCCGGCCGCGCGTTTGCCGCGAAATTCGACGCGACCGCGATCGATCCCGCGCGCTTCGGCAAGTTTCCGCGCGCGCGTTTGAACCTGCGCGGCGCCTTGAGCGGGGCGCTGGCGCCGCAGCCGCGGCTGCTTGCGCAGTTCACGCTGCCGCCTGGCGAACTGCAGGGCAGCCCGCTGCGCGGGCATGGGCGCGTGCGTTACGCCGAGCGTCACCTTGCCGATGCGGACATCGATCTCGACCTCGCGGGCAACCGCGCGACCGTTCAGGGCGCCTTCGGTCGCGCCGGCGACCGGCTGCGCTGGGATATCGATGCCCCGGACCTGGGACGGCTGAAGTTCGGTCTGGGCGGCCGGCTGACGAGCCGCGGCAGCATCGCCGGCGACCCCGCGATGCCCGACGTCGCCATGCAGCTCGTCGCGCGCCAATTGCGGATGCCGGGCGATATCGCGGCCGACCGCGTCGATCTGGCGCTGACCTTGCAGGCGACCGCCGCCGGCGCTTTCGAGGGGCAGGTCGACGCCCGCGGCGTGCGCCTTGCCGGGCAGCGCCTGGCGTCGCTCGATGCAACGCTCGGTGGCCGGCGCGCCGCGCATACCCTGACACTCGATGCCGCGCTCGCGCAGGGGCGGCTGCGGGCGAGGCTCGCCGGCGGCCTCGGGGCGGACAACGTCTGGCGTGGCCGTCTCGACCAGGCGTCCCTGCAGGGCGAGTGGCCGATCGTGTTGACGGCACCGGCGATGCTGGTGCTCGGGCGCGAACAGCAACGGGTCGACTCGCTCGCGCTCTCGATCGCGGGCGGCCGCCTGGACGTCGACCACTTCAGCCGTCGCGGGGCGCAGCTCGCGAGCCGTGGAACCTTCGACCGGCTGCCGCTCGCGCCGGCGCTCGACCTGCTCGAAAACGCGCCGCGTTTCAGCACCGACCTGCGCCTCGCCGGCGACTGGAACCTGCGAGCGAGCGAGACGCTCGACGGCACGCTGCATCTGCACCGTCAGTCGGGCGACCTGCGCCTGCAGGACCCCGCGCTCCAGCTCGGGCTGAACCTGCTGCGCCTCGACCTCAGCGCGTCCGGCAGTCGCGTCGACGCGCGCCTCGCGGTCGAAAGCGCGCGAGCGGGCCGATTGCAGGCGACGGCCCGCGCCGCGCTCGTGCACGAAGGCGGCGGCTTCGCGCTGGCGCGCGCCGCACCGCTCGCCTGGGACGCCCGCTTCGACGTCCCCGACCTGCGTCTGGTCAAACCTTTTCTGCCCGTCGGCATGCGCGTCGACGCGCAACTCGCCGGACGACTCGCGGGCAGCGGTAGCTGGGCCGCGCCGCGGGTCGACGGCGTGGTCGACGCGCAGCGGATCCGCTTCTCGATGCCCGAAGAAGGCGTCGCGATCAGCGATGGCACGCTCAAGCTCGTGCTCGCCGGCGACCGCGTACGCGTCGCGCAGGGCGAATTGAAAGGCGAGGGCAATGGCGCCGGTGCAGGCGGGCGAATCCTCGTGAGCGGCGAGGCCCAGCTCAAGAATCCGCAGGCCGGACTCACGCTCGTATTCGAGAAATTCGCGGCGATCCGGCGCAGCGACCGGCACGTTACCGTCTCGGGGACCACGCGTCTCGCACTCGACCCGCGTCACCTCGAACTCAGCGGGGAACTGACGGCCGACCGCGCGCGCGTCGAGATGCCCAGGGCGAGCCGCCCGGTATTGTCCGACGACGTCGTCGTCGTCGGCCGAGCGCCACGCGAAAAGCCCGTGGCGCAACGCTTCCCGCTGGCGCTCGATCTTCGGCTGCGGCTCGGCAAGGATTTCCTGTTCGACGGCGCGGGCCTCGACGCGCGCCTGGGCGGAGAATTGCGTGTCTTCACCGTCGACAAGGTCGTACGCGCTGACGGCATGATCCGGGTCGAGGAAGGACATTATTCGGCCTACGGCCAGACCCTCGCGATCGAGCGCGGCGTGTTGCGCTTCGTCGGGCCGATCGAGAACCCGGGCCTCGACGTGCTCGCGGTCCGCGTGACGCCGACCGTCAAAGTCGGCGTCCAGGTCGGCGGAACCGTGCAGCGACCGCTCGTGAGGCTCTATTCGGAGCCACCGCTGCCGGACACCGAGAAACTTGCCTGGCTGGTGCTGGGCCACGGCCTCGAAGGCAGCGGACAGGAAGAGTTCGCGTTGATGCAGGTGGCTGCGGGTGCGCTGCTGTCGCAGACCGAGTCGGTCAACGTCCAGGCGAAGCTCGCCGAAATGCTGGGCGTGGATACCTTCGACGTGCGCTCGGGCGGAGGCGAAGACCTCGCCAGCACTGTGGTCAGCCTCGGCAAGCGGCTGTCGTCGCGCGCCACGCTCAGCTACGAGCAAAGCCTCGACGGCTTGCGCCAGATCGTCAAGGTGCTGTACCAGTTGACACCGCACGTGAGGCTCGAAGCGCAGGCGGGACAGCAAAGCAGTTTCGACGCGTTTTACACGCTCGAATACGATTAGGGCCTGTTCACGCTATTTTCACGCCTGCGGCGAGGTCGATTCGGGATGCGGCCCGCGAAGCAGGCCGCGCCGCTGTGCGAGCACAGCAAGCGGACTGCGACAAAGGGATGCGCCCGAATCGGCCCGCCCCTCCGGGTTGCTGCGAGAAAGCGTGCCTGCGGCGTTACGCCGCTTGGCAAGGGATTTCCCTTGCCCGCGCGGGTGCCTTGCATTCACCGCTTTCTCGCGGCAACGCAGACGCGAAAATAGCGTCAACAGGCCCTG
>CBJMYK010000254.1:0-2940 GCA_966433795.1 uncultured Thiobacillus sp.
GGCCGGCTTCACGCATACGCGCGGTTCGCAGTGCATCCCAAGCGGCACCGAATGCTACGGCCCCGGCTAGCGCGAGCGCGATGCCGAGTCTCTTCGGACGCCGCGGTTGCGCGTGAAAATCGAAATCCAGGCGTGCCATTTCTAGATGCCTGCGAGCGCCACCGCGCCGACCGCCTGCTCGTCGTGCCGAAGCACCTGCCACGCGGCAGGCGCGTCGGCGGGCAGGGCGACGGCGCCTACACCGACCGGCTGAATGCAAACCCTCGGCTGAACGGTGCCCGCCTCGCGCGCCGTGAATTCGACCAGGGCATCGCGCCACGCGTCGTCGACAGGCAGCGCCGCCACCGATTGCCAGGCGCCGCGCCCCAGACCGAACAGGCTCATCCAGCCCGGCTCGACCAGCGCCCACCAGCCTTCGAAGCGCGGAGGCAGGCGGCGCGCCGCAGCAACGGAGAGCGGACGTATCGTCACGTCGCGAAAGCCGCGCTGCGCTAGCAGCGCATCCAGGGCCTGCACGAAGGCCGCGTCGACAGCGGCACCGAACAGGCCGTATCGCGGCGGCTGGCTGTGCACCTCGACGCGCCAGCTGCCGGCCTCGTCGCCGTAGATTTCGCGAAGGCTCGCGGCGACGAGCGCGCGTTCCTCCGCGCGGGCGAGCGCTGCGCCTGGCGGTGGTGTCAGGACGTGGCGCACGAAGTGCTGTGACAGCATGACGTCGACGCGGCGACCCTGCCAGTCGGGGTCAGCAAGCGCCTCGGCCAAGGGCGACAGCAGGGCGGCCACGGCGCGCTCGGGCACGCCGAGCCGCAGCGTGTTTTCCCCCCGCAGCAAGGCGGCCTCGCCGGGCGACAGTGCGATGCGAAGACGCTCAGCCGACCAGCGTGACACGATTGATTTCCTCGAGCGTGGTGTCGCCCGTTTTCACGAGCTCCAGCGCTGCATCGCGCAGACTGCGCGTGCCGCCGCGCGCCGCGGCTTCCTTGATTTGGCCGATCGGGGCGCGAGCGACGATGAGTTCTCGCAACGTGTCGGTGAGAAGCAGGATTTCGGCGACCGCACGGCGCCCCTTGTAGCCGCTGCCCCGGCAATACCCGCAGCCCGTTCCCTGGCGGAAGGCGTAGTCGCGCGTGTTCTCGACGCTGAGCCCGGACAATTCGAGCAGTTCCGCGGGCGGCTCCACGGCCTGCGCGCAGTGCTGGCAATTCATACGCACGAGCCGTTGCGCGACGATGCCGTTGAGCGCGGAGACGAAGCTGTAGGGGTCGACGCCCATGTGGATGAAGCGGCCGATCACGTCGAAGACGTTGTTGGCGTGCACCGTGGTGAACACCAGATGCCCGGTCAGCGCCGACTGTACGGCGATCTGCGCGGTGTCGGCGTCGCGGATCTCGCCGACCATGATTTTGTCCGGGTCGTGGCGCAGGATCGAACGCAGGCCGCGCGCAAAGGTGAGTCCCTTCTTCTCGTTGACCGGAATCTGCAGCACCCCGGGCAGCTGGTATTCGACCGGGTCCTCGATCGTGATGATCTTGTCGCGGCCATGATTGATCTCGGAGATTGCCGCATACAGCGTAGTCGTTTTCCCCGATCCCGTCGGTCCGGTGACGAGCAGCATGCCGTAGGGCTCGGCCGCAAGCTTGCGGATGCGCGCGAGCGGCACGCCGCTGTAGCCGAGGCCTTCGAGCGTCAAGCCGGCTAGCTCCTCCGACAAGGCCTGGCGGTCGAGGATGCGCAACACGGCGTCCTCGCCGAACACGCTGGGCATCACCGACACGCGCACGTCGACCTCGCGGCCTTGCATCGCGACCTTGAAACGGCCGTCCTGCGGGACACGGCGTTCGGCGATGTCGAGTTCGGACATGACCTTGATGCGCGACACGGCCTGCTCGGCCACGTCCGTCCCGGCAATTTGCGCGACGTGCGACAGTACGCCGTCGATGCGGTACTTGACCGTAAGCCCGCGCGCGTCGGTTTCGAGGTGAATGTCCGAGGCCCCGGCCTTTAGCGCGTCGTAGAGCGTCGAGCGTACCAGCCGCACGACCGGGCTCGCGTCCTCCGCGATGCTCGCGAAGGAAAGCGATTCAACGCCGGCATCGGCCGCGATAGGGGCCTTTCCGCCAGCCACGCCTTCCATCGCGCGCAGTCCCTCCTCGTGGCGACCGAGTAGCGCCGCGAGATCCGCCGGGTGCGTGAGACCGGTGCGAAACGGCTCGCCGAGCACATGCGCCGCGTAGGCAGCGGTTCCGCCATCCCAAGGGTCGGTCGAGAGCAGCCACAGCTTCGCGTCTTGGTCGCGCGCGGCAAGACAATGCCGGCGTGCCGCCTCGTTGAAACTCAGGTGACTGAAGTCCGGGCTCACCGCGTTCAGCGCCGCCATGTCGAAGGCCGGCAGCCGCGTTTGTGCCGCCACCATGCGTACGGCTGCGTCCGGGTCGAGCCCGAACTGCTCCTGCACGCGCAACACGATACTCTGACCGGCGGCTTGCGCGTCGCGTCGCAAACCGACGAGCGCCTCGGCGCTGAGCGGGGGCTGAGGCGCGTTCATTCGATCGACCCCGCAAGCTCGAAGATCGGCATATAAAGCAACACAACGATCGACCCGATCACGAGGCCGATGAAGACCATGAGAAGCGGCTCGAACAGACGCGTAAACCAGTCGACCCAGCGCGCCATTTCCTCGTCGTGGAAAACCGCGATGCGCTCCATCATTTCGCCCATGCGGCCGCTTTTTTCGCCGACTCGCAACAGCCGCGCGGCCACCGGCGTGGTCAGCTCGCCGAGCGCGAACGCGGTCGAAATGCTTTCCCCCCGACGTATCGCTTCCATCGCCGCCGTCGCGCCGACACGCAGATGCGCCGACAGCAGGCCCGATACCACGCCGAGCGCCGAGACGATCGGGATGCCGCCGCTCAGCAACATGCCGAGGCTGCGGTAGAAGCG
>CBJMYK010000255.1:0-2931 GCA_966433795.1 uncultured Thiobacillus sp.
GTACTCGGCGAAGAACTCCACGGTATCGCCGCGATCGAGTGAGTTGAGGCGCGCAGCGAGGTCGACCCGACTCTCGTCGAGCAAGGCGTTCACTTCACGATTGACGGCTTGCAGGAGCATGTCGCGCCGCGCCGGGATGACTTGATGCGCGAGCAGGTATTCCAGCGACTCGATGCCCGAACGCAGGCGTAGCGCCGCGTCGCCGCGTATCGACGCGCTCAGGGCCTTCTGTGCAGACACGGCGAACACGCGGCTGCGCGGCAACTTCAGGACGCGCGCGGTCTCCTCGGCCTGGCGCTCGATCGTCGCCTGCACCTCGACGTCGCTCTTGAGTTCGTCCCACAGCATGTCGATCTTGTTGAGGACCGCGACGTGGTAATTGGCGTGCCGGTGCACGTGCTTCTGCCAGATTTCTAGATCGGAACGCGTGACACCGGAATCGGTCGCCAAGAGGTACATCACCGCGTGGGCATTGGGGATGACCGACAGCGTCAGCTCCGGCTCGGCGCCCAGCGCGTTGAGCCCCGGGGTGTCGAGTATGGTCAGGCCGGCCTGCAACAGGGGATGCGGAAAGTTGACGAGCGCATAGCGCCATGCCGGCACTTCGACCGTGCCGTCGGCGCGCAACTGGTGGCGCTCGCTCGCGTCCTCGCTGTTCCAGAGTCCGAGTTCGATCGCGTCGGCCGCAGGAATGGTTTTGGTTTCGGTGAGCTTTTTGAGACTCTCGCGCAACTGCCGCGGGTCGGTCGGGTCGAGCAGCACGCGGGACCATTCGATCGGCATGTGTTTGAGTCGCGCAAGCGATTCGCTGCGCCGTCGAGTCTCGATCGGCAGCAGGCACAGGCTCGGCGGCTCGTCTTCGCTGGCGAAGAGTTCGGTCGGGCACATCGTCGTGCGCCCCGCGTCCGACGGCAGCAGCCGCTGGCCGTGATCGGCGAAAAACAGCGCATTGATGAGTTCGGTCTTGCCGCGTGAGAACTCCGCGACGAAGGCGACGACGAGCTTGTCGCGGCGCAGGGCGGTCGCCGTGTCGGCGAGCCGCAGCGTGCGCTCGGCGTCGATGCCGTGCTGACGGTCGAGCCAGTCGGCGTAGTCGGTGATGGCCGACGCGAGCCGCATGCGCCGCGCGCTGTAGCCTGCAACCTCCTGTTCCAGGTGGATGCTCATGATTGGTTGTTGTTCTCGATCATCGTCCACGGGCCTCCCCCCGCCTCTGCACGGTCTTTGCCGCGACCGCGTCGCCGGCCACGCGCGAGGCCGCCTTCAGGCCGCCTCGCGCCGCGTGGCGCGTATCCGCTCTGTTATCGACGGGGAAGGCGGCAATCTTTAGGCGGCGCGAAGGCCTCACCGGCGGCCGCCGTGATCGCGGCGCCCCGGCTCGGCGGTGCCGCGGAACTCGCCCTCGCGCTTGCGCGCTCAGAGCGAGCCGAGAAGTGCGCGCTCCAGCGCCATGATCGGCAGCATCAGGATCAACTGGGCGATGATGAAAAGCACGAGTGGCGTCAGGTCGACGTTGGCGACCATCGGCACGACTCGTCGCAGCGGCGCGAGAAAGGGCTCGGTCAGTTCGTAGACCACGGGCATGAGCGGGGAATGCGCGTTGACCCACGACAGCAGCGCGCGCACCAGCGTCAGGCCGATCACCAGGTAGACGGCAAGGCTCAGCAGCCGAACCGCCGCAAGGCCGAGCATGACGGGCCAGACGCCGCCGCCTGCCAGCCCGAACGGAAAGTCGTCGAGCCAGTAGCTCACGAGCACGACGACGAATTCGGCGAGAAACGCGGCGACCAGGCACGCCCAGTCGAGTCCGGCGAAGCCAGGAACGACGCGGCGCAGCGGCTTCACGGCGAAATCGGTGACCGCGACGATGAACTGCGCAAAGGGGTTGCGGAACGGCACGCGAAACAGCTGCATCATGAAGCGCAGCAGCACCGCGATCGCGAACAGGTTGCCGAGGGTCTGGACCAGAAAGGTCAAGGCGCCGGCGATCATGCGAGGCGTCCCAGTTCGTCGCCGAGTTCGGCGCCGCGCCGGCAGGCGGCCTCGACCGCTTGGCTGACGGCCTGTTTGACCCCGGCCCCATCGAGCGCCGCGAGGCCGCGTTCGGTCGTGCCGCCCTTGGACGTGACGCGCTGGCGCAGCAGCGCGGGTTCCTCGCCTGATTCGAGCGCCAGTTTGGTGGCGCCGAAGAAGGTCTGCAAGGCGAGCTGGCGCGCGACATCCGGCGCGAGACCCTGCGCCTCGGCCGCGGCCTCGAGCGACTCGATGAAGTAGAAGACGTAAGCCGGGCCGCTGCCCGAGACCGCCGTGACGGCGTCGAGCTGCGGCTCGTCGTCGACCCAGACGATGCCGCCGACTGCGCGCAGCACGCTCTCGGCCTGCGAACGCGACTCCTGGCTGACGGCGTCGGGTGCGAACAGGCCGGTGACGCCGGCCTGCACGAGCGCCGGCGTGTTGGGCATCGCACGCACGATGCGCGCGTGGCCGCCGAGCCAGCGCGCGAGATCGGCAACGCGCACTCCGGCCGCGATCGAGACCACGAGTTGTCCACTCAATCGCGACGCCAGCGCCGCGGCGACTTCGGGCAGCGTCTGCGGCTTGACCGCGAGCACGACCAGAGCGTGCAAGCGCGCCTGCGAAAGATCGGTATGGGTGACGACGCCGAAACGCGCCGCGAGCTTCTCGCGCGCGTCCGCATTGATTTCGACGACCTCGATGTCGGTCGGCGCGGTGCCGCTCGCGATCAGGCCGCCGATGATCGCGGCGGCCATGTTGCCGCCGCCGATGAAGCTGACTTTATGCATGTTTCACCTCGGGTATTTCCTTTCGCCAAACAGGGCGGTGCCGACGCGGACGATCGTCGCGCCCTCCAGAATCGCCGCCTCGAGATCCGCCGACATACCCATCGACAGGGTGTCGAGCGCATGGCGT
>CBJMYK010000256.1:0-2860 GCA_966433795.1 uncultured Thiobacillus sp.
CCGCCTCCACCGCCGCCTCCGCCTCCACCGCCGCCCCCGCCGCAAGCCCCCGCGCTGCCGTTCAGCTACATGGGGCGCTGGCAGGACGGCGCGACCGTCACCTATTACCTCGCCCGCGGCGGCGCCAAGCCCGTCAGCGTCCGCGCCGGCGAGGTGCTGGACGGCGTGTGGCGACTCGAGGCGGTACGCGGCGGCACCCTCGATTTCGTTTATCTGCCGCTGAATCAGACGCGCAGCCTGCAAACAGGAGAATAAGTTGCCTTCTTTACGTCCTTCGCCTCTGCTCGCCGCACTGGTTGCGTTCAATCTGGCCGCATGCAGCGGCACGGGCCTCAAGGAAGGTCGCAAACTGATCGACGCCGGACAGGCCGAGGCCGGCATTGCACGCCTGCGAGCCGGCATGGCCGAAGAGCCCGACAACATCAAGCTCAAGGCTTACTACCACACGCAGCGCGAGCGCGTGGCGAGCGAGCTGCTCGTCCGGGCGCAGCAGGATATTCACGCAGCGCGCTTCGACGCAGCCGAGGCCACGTTGAAAAAAGTTCTCACTCTACACCCGGAAAACCCGCGTGCGCTCACGCTGGGCGCGAACCTCGCGACCGCACGCCGCCACGAAGAGGCCTTACAGCAGGCGGCCAAGGCGCTGGCGGCGGGCCGGATCGACGAGGCCGCCCAGGGCGCGCGGCAGATCCTGGCGCAGGCACCGGGGCATGCCGGCGCACTTTCCTTGCTGCAGCAGACCCAGGCCGCGCGCACGCCGGACGAACTCGCCGTGCGCGAACTCGGTCCCGCCTTTCACAAGCCGATCACGCTGGAGTTTCGCGATGCGCCGTTGCGCAACGCCTTCGACATGATCGCCCGCCAGTCGGGTCTCAACTTCGTTTTCGACAGGGATGTCCGCCTCGACACCAAGGCGACCCTGTTTGCGCGCAACACGCCGATCACGGACGCGATCGACATGCTCCTGATGACCGGACAACTGTCGAAGAAGATCGTCAACGCCAACACCCTGCTGATCTACCCGGACCAGCCGCAGAAGCAGAAGGTCTATCAGGAGCTGATCGTGAAGAGCTTCTACCTCGGCAACGCCGACGCCAAATCGACTATGGCGATGCTGCGCACGCTGGTCAAGGCGAAGGACGTGCATATCGACGAGCGGCTCAATCTGCTGGTGATGCGCGACACGCCGGATGCCATCCGTCTGGCCGAGAAAATCGTCGCTGTGCAGGATCTCGCCGAGCCCGAAGTCATGCTCGAGGTCGAGGTGCTCGAAGTGAAGCGCGGGCGCCTGCTCGACCTCGGCATCCAGTACCCGACCAATTTCAGCCTGCTCAACCTGCCGCCGGCGACGAGTTCGACCATCGGCCCCGGCGGGGTCGTCACCAATACGACCCCGCCGCCATCGGTACTGACCGTCGAGAGCTTGAAGAACATCACGGCGAGCCAGATCGCGATCAGCCCGACGCCCGGCGTCGACCTCAGAAAGCAGGACAGCGACGTCAACATCCTCGCCAATCCGCGCATCCGCGTGAAGAACCGCGAAAAGGCCAAGATCCACATCGGCGACAAGGTGCCGGTGATCACGTCCAACACGACGTCGACCGGCGTCGTCTCCGAATCGGTGTCGTATCTCGACGTCGGCCTGAAGCTCGACGTCGAGCCCAACGTGCTGATGCGTGAAGACGTTCAGATCCGGGTCGGGCTCGAGGTGTCCAACATCGTGCGCGAGATCCGCAGCGGCAACGGGACGCTGACCTACCAGATCGGAACGCGCAACGCCGGCACGACCCTGCGCTTGAAGGACGGCGAGACCCAGGTTCTCGCAGGACTGATTTCGGATGAAGACCGCAGCACGGCGAGCCGCATTCCCGGGCTGGGCGATCTTCCGCTTATCGGGCGCCTGTTTTCGAGCCAGCGCGACGAACGCAACAAGACCGAAATCGTCCTTTTGATCACGCCCCGCGTGCTGCGCAGCGACGCGACGCGCCTGCCGGCGCTCACCGAATTTCGCGGCGGAACCGAGAATGCGATCGGCGGCGGGATCAACATGCCGTTCACCGCGCCGGCCGAACCGGAACCGATACAGCCCGTACTCCCGCCGGACGACGGGCGGTCTGCTCCCGCCGGCATGGCGCCCCCTCAGCCGTCAGACACGCTCACCCCGTCGGACGTGCCGGTCCCGCAAATCCCGCCAGCGCCCGACGCCGCCGACTGAGAATGGCACGCGGTCACGCCGGTTTCAGCCTGATCGAACTCATGGTCACCCTGGCCATCCTGGCGCTGCTCGCGAGCGTTGCGCTTCCGTACGGCCAGCTTTCCGCGCAGCGCCACAAGGAGGGCGAATTGCGCGTGGCGTTGCGCCAGATCCGCGGCGCGCTCGACGCCTACCGGCAAGCCGTGCGCGAGGGCCGCGTCGAGGCGCCCGCCGACGCGAGCGGCTATCCACCCGATCTCGACGCGCTGTGGCAGGGCGTCGCCGACAAGACCAAGCCCGACGCAAGCAAGCTCTACTTCCTGCGCCGTTTGCCGCGCGACCCCTTCTACCCAGACGCCACGGCTGCTCCCGCGTCGACCTGGGGTCTGCGCAGCTACGCGAGCCCGCCGGACGCACCGGCGGCCGGCGAAGACGTGTTCGACGTCTATTCTCTCTCGCCCGCGGTCGGCTTGAACGGCGTGCCCTACCGTGAGTGGTGATGCGATGAGGCGGCGCGGCTTTACCCTGATCGAGCTGCTCGTCGTGATGGCGATCGTCGCGCTGCTGCTGACGCTCGCCCTGCCGCGCTACTTCAAGCACCTCGAAAGCTCGCGCGAAACCATCCTCAAGCAGGACCTCGCCGTGATGCGCGACGCGATCGACAAG
>CBJMYK010000257.1:0-2838 GCA_966433795.1 uncultured Thiobacillus sp.
GTGGGTCAAGGCGAACGCGCGTGGCGTCGAACGTGCCGCGAGCGCGTCGGGCGCCGCGATGATGAGGCCCGCGGCAAGCAGCAGGAACAAGGGTGCGGTCAGAAAAAACCGCAGCGGGAGGGTGAACGGCGGGGCTTGGTCGAAGGAAAGGCCGGCTTGCAGACTCATTCTCTGGTGCGTTGCTGCGTGGGATCGCGTGAGGATCGAATCAGGATAACGTAAGTTCCGTCGGCCTCCTCGCGGGTCTCATGCGCGTAGCCCATGTCGGCAAGCAGTGGGTAGAGCGGGAGCGGCTCGCGATGCAGCAGCAGCCGCACCGTCTGGCCGGCATACGACCGGGCGAGCGCGTCCATGACCCGTTCGAGCGGCTCGGGCGCTTCGAGGCCGCGTGCATCGACGACGAGATCGTCCGGCCCACCCACGCGAGTGCTACCGTGCCATCTTTTCCATCGTCTGGATCAGGCCGTCGCGTTCGCTGCTCAGCACCTGATCGGACATCGGATAGAGCATGTTTTCCTCCTTGAGGTTGTGCTGCTGCATCAGCATGTTGAGCGTCTCGGACAATCCAAGATAGCCGTCGCGGTTGCTCGCGGCAACGGCGTTCGCCATGTCGTCCATGAGGCCGCGCATCTGCACGTGTTCCATGCGCATGACCTGGGTCGGGCCGCCCGTCATGCCGGTGCGCGCTTCGAATGCCGGAAACAAGACCTCCTCCTCCATCGTCAGATGGTGTCCCATCGCGTCGTGGAAGCGTTTGAACAGGGCCCGCGCGTCGTCCCAGATCTTTTTCGCGGCGGCGGCCTCCGCGGCCGCGAATAAATCGTCGCAGGCGCGGTGATCGGTTCCCAGAAAGTCCACAATCGTGCTCATCGGTTTCCCTCCGTGGTTGCTGAATGACGAGTGTAACAGGACAAGACAACCTGAAAATCATCTTGACCTTTGATCAACATGTTGTATCGTTATGCCGTGGTTGCCACAAAATATTGATACAAGGAGACGTTCATGACGGACAAGGGTCGCGATACGCTTACGGTTTCGGGCTTGCGCGAGGTATTGAAGCGCGATGGGCGGCGGGTGCCGTTCGATGCGGGAAAGATTCGCTCGGCGCTCTTGCGCGCGGGGCAGGCCAGCGGCGAATTCGGTGCCGACGAGGCCGACCTACTGACTGCCCAGGTGGTCAAGGTGCTCACGCACAGCTTCCGCAACACCCCGCCCGATATCGAGCGCATCCAGGACGTCGTCGAGCAGAGCCTCATCGCCTCCAATCATTTCCAGACGGCGCGCGCCTACATCGCCTACCGCGAGAGCCACAAGAAGCTGCGCGAGGACCGCAAGACCGTCGTCGACGTCGAGGCGTCGATCAACGAATACCTCTCCCGTCAGGACTGGCGGGTCAACGCCAACGCCAACCAGGGCTACTCGCTCGGCGGCCTGATCCTCAACGTCTCGGGCAAGGTCGTCGCGAACTACTGGCTCAACCACGTCTACCCGCCCGAACTCGGCGAAGCCCACCGCGACGGCTCGATCCACATCCACGACCTCGACATGCTCGCCGGCTACTGCGCCGGCTGGTCGCTGCGCACGCTGCTCCACGAGGGCTTGAACGGCGTGCCCGGCAAGGTCGAGGCGGGACCGCCCAAGCACATGTCGTCCGCCGTCGGGCAGATCGTCAATTTTCTCGGTACGCTGCAGAACGAGTGGGCCGGAGCGCAGGCCTTCTCGTCGTTCGACACCTATATGGCGCCTTTCATCCGCAATGACCGGATGAGTTATGCAGAGGTTCGCCAGTGCATCCAGGAACTGATCTACAACCTCAACGTGCCTTCGCGCTGGGGCACGCAGACGCCGTTCACGAACCTGACCTTCGACTGGACCTGCCCCGAAGACCTGCGCGAGCAGATTCCCGTGATCGGCGGCAAGGAAATGTCCTTCGCGTACGGCGATCTGCAGGTCGAGATGGACATGATCAACCGCGCCTACATCGAGGTCATGACGACCGGCGACGCCAAGGGGCGCGTCTTCACCTTCCCGATCCCGACCTACAACATGACGCCGGACTTCCCCTGGGAATCGGAAAACGCCGGCCGATTGTTCGCGATGACGGCGCGCTACGGCCTGCCGTATTTCCAGAACTTCATCAATTCGGAAATGAAGCCGAACCACATCCGCTCGATGTGCTGCCGCCTGCAGCTCGACCTGCGCGAACTCCTCAAGCGCGGCAACGGCCTCTTCGGCTCGGCCGAGCAGACCGGATCGGTCGGCGTCGTCACGGTCAACTGCGCGCGCCTCGGCTACGAGTACAAAGGCGACGAGGCGGGCCTGCTGCGCCGTCTCGACGCCTTGCTCGACATGGCGAGGAACGGCCTCGAAATCAAGCGCAAGGAAATCCAGCGCCTGATGGACAACGGCCTCTTCCCCTACACCAAGCGTTATCTCGGCACGCTGCGCAACCACTTCTCGACCGTGGGCGTCAACGGCGTCAACGAGATGATCCGCAACTTCACCGCGGACGAGCACGACATCACCACGGTGTGGGGCCACGACTTCGCGGTGCGTCTGCTCGACCACATCCGCGGCCGGATCGCCGCCTTCCAGGAAGAGACCGGCCACATGTACAACCTCGAGGCGACGCCGGCCGAAGGCACGACCTACCGCTTCGCCAAGGAAGACGCCAAGCGCTACCCCGACATCCTGCAGGCCGGCGCCGAGGGCGCACCCTATTACACCAACTCGACGCAGCTTCCCGTCGGCTTCACCGACGACGCGTTCGAGGCGCTCGAGCGCCAGGACGAGCTGCAGCGCAAATACACCGGCGGCACCGTGCTGCACCTGTACATG
>CBJMYK010000258.1:0-2806 GCA_966433795.1 uncultured Thiobacillus sp.
CTTGGTGCTGAGGGAAATCGCCGACGCGGTGGAATTGCACGAGTCGACGATTTCTCGCGTGACGACTCAGAAATTCATGATGACCCCGCGCGGGCTCTACGAGCTGAAATATTTCTTCGGCAGCCACGTCGCCACCGACAGCGGCGGCGCCTGTTCGTCAACCGCGATACGCGCGCTCATCAAGCAGTTGATCGCCGCGGAAAGCGGCAAGAAGCCGCTGTCGGACGGCCAGCTCGCCGACGTGCTCGGCCAGCAGGGAATCGTCGTGGCGCGCCGCACGGTCGCCAAATACCGCGAGTCGCTGCAAATCCCTCCGGCCAATATGCGCCGCGCACTATAGCCGCCATCGTCGCTTTGCCGGCCGCGACGGCCCGAGAAAACCGGGCGCTTGAATGTATCCGGCTTTCGTCTCAGAATGAAATCGAGCGACGTTCTGCTCCTGAAAGCGGCATCGACCCCGTTCTCAGCATTTACCTGCAGACCTAGGAGGCTTTATGAATTTGACGATTTCCGGCCATCATCTGGAAGTGACCCCAGCCATCCGCAACTACGTTTCCGAAAAACTCGATCGCGTCAAACGCCACTTCGACCACGTGATCAATGTCACCGTGATCATGCAGGTGGAAAAACTGGTTCACAAGGTCGAGGCCACCTTGCACGTCAAGGGACATGATTTCCACGCCCGCGGCGAAGACGGCAACATGTACGCCGCGATCGATTTTCTCGCCGACAAACTCGATCGCCAGATCGTCAAGCACAAGGAAAAAATCGCCGAGGTCCATCAGGGCATGGGTGGTCTGAAGCACCAGCCTACCGAAAACCCGGCCTGACGACCGCGCACGGCCCGCCCGGAGACCCTCCGGGCGTATAATCAGCGCTGCCGGGGTCACTTCCAGCCTCGAAACAGGCATGAACCTAATCGCCCCCCTCCTCACTCCCGCCACGACCCTGCTCGACATATCGTTCAGCAGCAAGAAAAAGCTGTTCGAGCATGCGGCCGAACTTTTCGCGCGCGCGCACGGGCTCAAGGCGTCGGATATCTTCAGCAGCCTGTTCGAACGCGAGCGCCTGGGCTCCACGGCCCTCGGCTACGGGATCGCCATTCCGCACGGCCGTATCAAGGGATTGAAGGACGCGGTGGGGGCGTTTTATCGGCTCAGCCTGCCGCTCGAATTTGACGCGCCCGACAACCAGCCGGTGTCGCTGTGCTTCGTTTTGCTGGTTCCCAAGGACGCAAACGAAACCCATCTGCAGATACTCGGCGAACTGGCCCAGTTGTTCGGCGACGAAAGCATGCGTGCGCAGATGCTAGAAGCCGCGTCGCCCGCTGAATTGATCGCGCTCGTCGAGGCATGGTCGGGCTAGCGACGCGGCGTATGGAGGAAGAAACGCGCGTCTCGGTCGAGACTCTTTTTCGCGACATGGCGGCGCAAGTCGACCTGCATTGGGCGGGCGCGCATCAAGGGGGCGAACGCAGCCTTTCGTCCGAGCCGACCGTGGCACTAATCGGCCACCTCAACTTCGTCCACCCGAACCGCATCCAGGTGCTCGGAAGCGCCGAGATGAACTACCTGCGGGGTCTCACCGACATCGGGCTGCGCGACGCGATCGCCCACCTGTTCTCGAGCGAGCTCGCCGCCGTCGTCGTGTCCAACGGCGAGGCCGTTCCGGCGGTGTTGCTCGAGGGCGCCGAGCGCACCCAGACCCCGCTTTTCACTTCGTCGCTCGCCAGCCCGGTGCTGATGTCGACGCTCGGTCACTATTTGAGGCAACGGCTTGCCGAAACGGTGTCGGTACATGGCGTGTTCCTCGAGGTGCTCGGAATGGGCATCCTCGTCAAGGGCGACGCCGGCGTCGGCAAGAGCGAACTTGCCCTCGAGCTGATCACGCGCGGCCACCGGCTGGTCGCCGACGACGTCGTCGAACTGAAGCACGTCGCGCCCGAAACGCTGGAAGGCAGCTGCCCGCCGCTGATCCGCGACTTTCTCGAGGTGCGGGGGCTCGGTATTCTGAACATCCGCTTTTTGTTCGGCGAGATGGCCGTCAAGCCGCAGCAGAACCTGCGTCTCATCGTCGAGCTCGTGCATCCCGAGGAGATTGGCGAGGTCGGGCTCAATCGGCTCGACATGGTGGCGTCGACGGAGACCATCCTCGGCGTGGCGATTCCGAAGGTCCGCGTCCCGGTCGCTGCCGGCCGTAACCTCGCGGTATTGGTCGAGGTCGCGGTGCGCAACCACATCCTCAAGACGCGCGGGATCAATCCCGTCGAGCAATTCATCAAGCGCCAGCAGGCGGCGATCAACGGCGACGGCTGATGCAGATCGTTCTGGTTTCTGGTTTGTCTGGCTCGGGCAAGAGCATCGCCATCGCGGTGCTGGAAGACGTCGGCTACTACTGCGTCGACAACCTGCCGCTCGCCATGCTGCAACCGCTGGTGGAATATCTGAAGCAGGAAGGCCACCAGCGCGTCGCGATTGCGATCGATGCGCGCAGCGGCGCGAGCTTTGCGCAGCTGCCGCGCATCGCCGAGAACCTGCGCGCGCAAGGCGCCGACCTGCGGGTGATCTTCCTCGAAGCCAAGACGCTGTCGCTGGTCAAGCGCTTTTCCGAGACGCGCCGGCGCCATCCGCTGTCCAGCGACACGGTGTCGCTGCCCGAAGCGATCCAGCTCGAACGCGAGACGCTCGCCGACGTCGCGCCGCTCGCCCATCGTATCGATACCAGTGATCTTTCGGCGTCGGCGCTGCGTCTGTGGATCAAGGATCTGGTCGGACAGGACCGCTCGCGCATCACGCTGCTGTTCGAA
>CBJMYK010000259.1:0-2777 GCA_966433795.1 uncultured Thiobacillus sp.
GGCGCACGAAGGGATCGTCGGAGTCGATCATGCCCGCGGCCGCCCCCTTGGCCACGACCACGCCCTCGTGCAGGAAGTACACGTAGTCGGCGACCTTGAGCGATTCCGAGACGTCGTAGGTCACGAAGATCGACGTCAGGCCGAGCGCGTCGTTGAGTCGGCGGATCAGGTCGCCGATCGTGTTGAGCGAGATCGGATCGAGACCGGCGAAAGGCTCGTCGTACAGGATGAGCATGGGGTCGAGCGCAATGGCGCGCGCGAGCGCGACGCGCCGCTCCATCCCGCCCGAGAGCTCTCTGGTGCGCAGCGCTTGGGCGCCGCGCAAGCCGACGGCGTGGAGCTTCATCAGGACGAGGTCGTGGATGACGTCCTCGGGCAGATCGGTGTGTTCACGCATCGGGTAGGCGATGTTGTCGAACACCGACAGGTCGCTGAACAGCCCGCTCACCTGGAACATCATGCCCATCTTGCGTCGCATCGCGTAAAGACCGGCGTTGTCGAGTTCGTGAACGACCTGCCCGTCGAAACGCACGCGCCCGCGCGAGGGCTTCAACTGGCCACCGAAATGGCGCAGGAGCGTCGTCTTGCCGCAACCGCTGACGCCAAGGATCGCGACCACCTTGCCGCGCGGAATGGCGAGCGAAACGCCCTTCAGAACGGCTTTGCGCTCGAACGAAAAATGCAGGTCCTCGACGTCGAGCAGCGTGCTCGACGCCGGGTCTGCCGCGCTTCGCTGATCCCGCGGCGTCATGCGCGGTATTCCGGCAGCAGCGCGTCGGGCGCTTCGAGTGCAGCCTTGACCGCGACCAGGAACTGCACCGCGTCGCGGCCGTCGATCAGCCGGTGGTCGTAGGTCAGGGCGAGATACATCATGGGCCGGATGACGACCTGGCCATTCTCGGCGACCGGCCTTTCCTGGATCGTGTGCATGCCGAGTATCGCCGACTGCGGCGGATTGAGGATCGGCGTCGACAGCAGCGAGCCGAACACGCCGCCGTTCGTGATCGAGAACGTCCCGCCGGCGAGTTCCTCGAGCGCGAGCTTGCTGTCGCGCGCGCGCTGCGCGAAGTCCGCGATCGCGCGTTCGATTTCGGCCGACGAGAGCTGCTGCGCACCGCGCAGGATCGGCACGACGAGCCCGCGCGGGCTCGAGATCGCGATGCCGATATCGGCGTCTGCGTGCCACACGATGTCGTCGCCGTCGATCGCGGCATTGACGATCGGGAAGACTTCGAGCGCCTGGCAGACCGCGCGCACGAAGAAGGACATGTAGCCGAGCTTGACGCCGTGGCGGACCTCGAAGTCGGCCTTGAAGCGCTGCCGCAGTTCGTTCACCGGCTGCATGTTCACTTCATTGAACGTGGTGAGCATGGCAGCGGTGTGCTGCGCGGCCACCAGGCGCTCGGCGACGCGCCGGCGCAGGCGCGACAAGGGCTCGCGCCGGCTCCCCCCCGGCGCTGCGGCAGGGCCCGAAACCGGCGGCGCGACTTTCGGCTCAGGCGCGACCGCAGGGGTCGCGCGCTCGGGCTGTGACGGCGCCGGTGCAGTCGATGCGGCCGGCGCAGCGGGAGCTGGCACGGGCGGCGCAGCAGGCGGCGGCGCGGACGCCGCAGCATGCTCGGCCGGAGCGCCCGCAACGGCTGGCTCACCGCTCTCGATCACCGCGACCACTTCGTCTGCCCGGACCTCGGCGCCCTCCGCTTTGCGCAGTTCGACCAAGGTGCCGGACGCCGGAGCCGGGATTTCGAGAATGACTTTGTCGGTCTCGAGGTCGACCAGCGTTTCGTCGCGCGCGACCGCGTCACCAACCTGCTTGCGCCACGGCAGGAGCGTGCCGCTCGCGACCGAATCGGACAGGGTGGGCACGCGCACTTCAAACTTCATACGAGGTCTCCAGGGCGTCTTTGAGCAGCGCTTCGAGTTCCATGCGATGGCGCGAGACGTAGCCCGACGCCGGCGCCGCCGCCGCCGGCCGGCCGGCGTAGTGAAAACGCCGTCCGGCCGGGACGCAGCGATTGAGGTGGTGCAGCGTCTGATACCAGGCGCCCTGGTTCATCGGCTCTTCCTGCGCCCAGATGAAGGTGCCGGCGAGCGGGTAGGCGTCGAGAACCGCGCGGAACTCGGTGTCGGGGAAGGGATAGAGTTGCTCGACCCGCACCAGCGCGACGTCGTCGAGGCCGCGGGCGAGGCGCGCCGCTTCAAGGTCGAACCAGACCCGGCCGCTGCACACCACGACGCGTCGCGCCTCGCTCGGCTTGCGCGGATCGTCGATGACCGGCAGGAAGGCGCCGCTGCTCAGGTCGGCCAGCGACGAGGTCGACGCGGGATGACGCAAGAGGCTCTTGGGGCTCAGGATCACGAGCGGCTTTCGGAGGGGCCGCAGCAGCTGGCGCCGCAGCAGGTGGAACATCTGCGCCGGCAGCGTCGGCATGCAGACCTGGATGTTTTCCTGCGCGCACAGCTGCAGAAAGCGTTCGAGGCGTGCCGACGAGTGTTCGGGGCCCTGCCCCTCGAAGCCGTGGGGCAGCATCAGCGTCAGGCCGCAGAGCCTTCCCCACTTGGCCTCGCCGCTCGTGATGAACTGATCGATCACGACCTGCGCGCCGTTGGCGAAGTCGCCGAACTGCGCCTCCCAGACGACCAGCGTGTCGGGGTCCGCGGTCGAGTAGCCGTACTCGAAGGCGAGCACGGCTTCTTCCGACAGCAGCGAATCGATGATCGTGAAATTGCCCTGGCGGTCGTGTAGGTGCTCGAGCGGGACGTAGACGCCGCTCTGC
>CBJMYK010000260.1:0-2776 GCA_966433795.1 uncultured Thiobacillus sp.
CCGACGTCGGCGTCGACGCGACCCAGGCGCTGCTCGATACCCTGCAGAAAAAAGTTCGCCGCGAAAACCTCACCGAGGCTTCCGAGCTGCAGGCCGCATTGAAACAGGCGCTGGTCGAGATGCTGCTGCCCCTGCAGGCCCCGCTCGACGTCACCTCGCACAGGCCTTTCATCCTCATGCTCGCGGGCGTCAATGGCGCTGGCAAGACCACCACCATCGGCAAGCTCGCCAAGCTCTACCAGGCGCAGGGCCTGTCGGTCCTGCTCGCCGCCGGGGACACTTTCCGCGCGGCCGCACGCGAGCAATTGCAGGTCTGGGGCGATCGCAACAAGGTCACGGTCGTCAGCCAGGAGAAAGGCGACTCGGCCGCGGTCATTTTCGACGCGATCCAAGCGGCGCGCGCGCGCAACATCGACGTCGTCCTCGCCGACACGGCGGGCCGCCTGCCGACCCAGCTGCACCTGATGGACGAAATCCGCAAGGTCAAACGCGTGATCGAGAAAGCGATTCCCGGCGCGCCCCACGAAGTTCTGCTGGTGCTCGACGCCAACACCGGCCAGAACGCCGTGGCGCAGGTCAAGGCCTTCGACGACGCACTCGGCGTGACGGGGCTGGTCTTGACCAAGTTAGACGGTACGGCAAAAGGCGGCGCCATCGCGGCGATCGCGCAGGCGCGGCCAGTCCCGGTTCGCTACATCGGCGTTGGCGAGAGCGTCGACGACTTGCGGCCCTTTGACGCGCGCGACTTCGTCGAGGCCGTGTTTACGGCCTAGCCCCGCGTGATCGAGTTCAGTCAGGTCACCAAACGTTACCCCGGAGGCCACGAGGCGCTCTCCGGCGTGAGTTTCAGCGTCGAAAAAGGCGAACTCGTATTCCTCACCGGCCGCTCGGGCGCGGGCAAGAGCACCCTCCTGAAGCTGATCGCGGCGATCGAGCGCGCCACCAGCGGCGTCGTCTCGGTGAACGGCCAGAACCTCGGCCGGCTGTCGCGCGGCGCCGTACCCTACCTCCGTCGCAACGTCGGTCTGGTATTCCAGGATCACAAGCTGCTGTTCGACCGCACCGTGATCGAAAATGTCGTCCTGCCGCTCGACATCGCCGGCTTCGACCGCCGCGAGGCGCTGCGCCGGGCGCGCGCGGTGATCGACAAGGTCGGCCTGCTCAATCGTGAAAAAGCCAAACCGATCAGTCTCTCCGGGGGCGAGCAGCAGCGACTCTGTATCGCCCGCGCCCTCGTCTCGCGCCCGGGCCTGCTTCTCGCCGACGAGCCGACTGGCAACCTCGACGCCGGCTATGCAGCGGACATCATGGCGATGTTCCGCGATTTTCATCGGGTCGGGACGACGCTCGTGATCGCCACGCACGACGAGCGCGCGATCGGAAACGGCGGTGAGCGCACGCTACACCTCGACCAGGGCAAGGTCACGGAGTCGGCCGCATGATCGGCTGGCTGCGCCATCAGAAGCACGCGCTGGTGGAGGCCCTGCGCCGGCTGGGCGCGCAACCGGTCTCGACGCTGCTCGCCGCGCTCGCGATGGGGGTCGCCATCAGCCTGCCGAGCGGGCTGTATCTCGTGATCGGGAATCTCGAGCGCCTCGCCGGCAAGCTCCCGGCGCAGCCTGAAATCAGCGTATTCATCGCCAGCGACGCCTCGGCCGCGCAAAAAGACGCCCTTGCGGCGCGCCTGCGCGGCCCCGAGGTCGCGCAGGCGCGCTTCGTCCCCAAGGACGAAGCCTTGCTCGCCCTCAGCGCGGCGCAGGAATTGGACGACATCACGGCCGGGCTCACGCACAACCCGCTTCCCGACGCCTGGGTGGTCCGGCCGCGGGTGTCCTCGCGTGCGGAACTCGAGCGCTTGGCCGCTGATCTCAATAGCCTGCCCGGCGTCGCGGAGACGCGGGTCGACAGCGCGTGGGCCGAGCGCCTGCAGGCGGCACTGGGGATTGGACGGACGGGGGTAGGGGTACTCGCCGGACTCTTCGCCATCGCACTCGCAGCGATCTCCGGCAACGTGATCCGCGCCCAGGTGCTCGCCCGCCGCGACGAGATCCAGGTGAGCCGGCTCATTGGGGCGACCGATCGCTACGTGCGCCGGCCGTTTCTTTACGTCGGGGCGCTGCAGGGTCTGCTTGGCGGCTTGACGGCGCTCGGGGTCTTGGCGCTCTCGGCAGCGATGCTGCGCCCAGGCGTCGAACGGCTGGCCGGCCTCTACGGATCGACCTTCCATCTCGTCGCGCCGGCGGCCGCCGAAGTCGCGGTCGTACTCGGCGCGACGGCCCTGTTCGGCTGGCTCGGGGCTTGGTTGTCGGTCACGCGCACGTTGCGGCGGGTCGAAGCCGAGCCCTAGCAGGAACCCGGAACCGCATTAGCACTCCTAAACCCCGAGTGCTAAAATTCGCTGCAAGGAGGCCATACGCATGACCCAAGCAATGTCTTTACCTATTCCCGCCGCCTACAGTCTGGACAGCTACATCCAGACCGTGAGCCATTACCCGATGCTCAGCCTTGAGGAAGAGCAACGCCTCGCGCGCGCCTGGCACGACGAGCAGGACGTCGAAGCGGCTCGTCGGCTGGTGCTGTCGCACCTGCGCGTCGTGGTGAGCGTCGCGCGTCATTATCTTGGCTACGGACTGCCGCACGCCGACCTCATCCAGGAAGGCAACGTCGGGCTGATGAAGGCGGTCAAGCGTTTCGACCCCGAGCGCTGGGTGCGGCTCGTCTCGTTCGCGTTGCACTGGATTCGCGCAGAAATCCACGAATACGTATTGAGGAACTA
>CBJMYK010000261.1:0-2747 GCA_966433795.1 uncultured Thiobacillus sp.
CAGCGAGGTAGGGCGTCGCGTTTCTCAGGCGCGGAGGCAGCGTGGCGAGTAGAACCGCGCCCAGCGGATGGTGGTAATAGTCGGCGCAGAATTGTGCCAGGCGCAGGATTTCCGGAGAGAGCGCGGGGCGGTCGTCGAGCACGCGAACAAGCGCGCGCAGTTTGTCGGGATTGACGGCGGTTTCGGCGACCTGGCCGAGGGCGACCCCGACCTGCCGCGTGCGCCCGAACGGGACCTCGACCAGGCTGCCCGGGGCGACGTCGTCTGTGCCCTCCTCCGCCCGATAGTCGAACAGCCGGTCGAGCGGCGTGTCGAGTGCGACCTGGATGATGGACCTCATGATGCGGCGTTGTCCGGGTTGACTGTTGCGGGCGGTGTGCTAACGCCCTGTTCACAAAGCCTTTTTTAGGCTTGTCCACGGAAGCTGTGGATAATTGTGTGCGTTATTTGTGTCGACGTGCCCCAAGTGGCCGGATTAGCGGGCTCGGCGCGCGACGGCTAAAAATCAGGCATGCGTCGAATTCTTTAATATTCAATGGGTTATAAGCATGGCCGCACTGTCAAGAGCTTGACACAAAAAAAGTGCGCGCGCGCCCAAAGTGTGCATAAGTTGCCGCTTCTATTCCACCGAAAGCGCCCCGGCGCCCCTTGATGGGCGTCGGGGCGTCTCGTTTCCGCTGAGGCCTTTACGCCTGCTGGATGCCCGCGATCACCCAGCCGCCGTCGCCGTGGATGGGCTTGGCCAGATGCCAGACTTCGTCGAGCGCGACGGGTGCGGCGCCTTCGGCCTCGCGGACCTGGCCGGTGAAGCGCACGCTGACGACGTGACGCGTGTCCTCGTCGCGCGCTTCAAGCACTTCCGCGTCGAGCATCATGACGTCAGTGGCCTGCGGGGCGTCGCCGCGTTCCGCGATCTGCATCGACAATTCGGCAAACACCTCGGGGGAAGTGAAGGCGCGCAGATCGTCCAGGTTGCCAGCGTCGAATGCTGCCTGCAGGCGAATGAAATTGAGCTTGGCTTCGCGCTCGAAAGCGGGGGCGTCGAAGCCCGGCGGGAAGCTGGTGACCGCTCCGGCACCCGCGCCGACCGGGGTCGCATCGTAGACCGCTCGGTCCGCGGGCTTGATGGCGGTCGGCGAAACGCCGGCGTACTGCATCGCAGGCTGCGGCGCGTTGCGGCGCATGAAGAAGCGGAAGAGCATGAACGCCGCCACCGCCAAAAGCGCGAGCATCAGGAAATTGGCCATTTCCTCGCCCAAGCCCAGATGAGAGGCCAGCGCGGCCAGGCCCAGACCCGCGGCGAGGCCGGCGATCGGGCCCATCCAGCTGCGCTTCTGCGGCGTCGCCTGGGTCGGCGTGCCGGCCTGTTGTTGGCGTTGCGGAGCGGCCTCCTGCTTGGCCGGGGCGCTACGCTGCATGCCGAAGGACTTGCCGCCGCCGAGGCGCTTGGCCTCGGCATCATGGGTGGCGAGGCCGAACGTGAGAAATACGGCGAACAGGCTGATGAGGAAGGTTTTCACGAGGAGGCTCCGTAAGGTCGACGAGAACGGGTATGGTGACCCATACACGGTCGCGCTGAAAAGTCGTTTTTTATACCGGGATTATTCGAAATTTGCGATGGGTCGGGCCACGACCTCAGCTTCTGCTTGATGCGCGGACGAGGCGGCTGCGGGCGTGCACTGCTTCGACCAGCACGGCGACGTTGGCGGGATCGGTGAACTGAGAAATGCCGTGACCGAGATTGAATACGTGGCCGGGATGGTTGCCGTAACTGTCGACGATGCGCGCGGCCTCGGCGCGTATGCTCTCGGCGGTGCCGTGGAGCGCGCAGGGGTCGAGATTGCCTTGCAGGGCAACCCGGTCGCCGACCCGACGGCGCGCGTCCCCGATGTCGAGCGTCCAGTCGAGGCCGACCGCATCGGCACCGACGCCCGCCATCGCCTCGAGCCAGTTCCCGCCCCCTTTAGTGAAAATGATGCTGGGGATGCGACGGCCTTCGCGTTCCTTGATGAGCCCAGCCACGATGCGTTCCATGTAGTCGAGCGAGAATTCCCGGTAGCCGTGGGGGGTGAGACTGCCGCCCCAGGAATCGAAGATCATCACGGCCTGGGCGCCGGCTTCGATCTGCGCGTTCAGGTAGTCGGTGACCGCGCGGGTGTTGACTTCGAGGATCCGGTGCAGCAGATCCGGACGGCTATAGAGCATGGTCTTGATGTGGCGGTAGTCGTCCGAGCTTCCGCCTTCGATCATGTAGCACGCGAGTGTGTAGGGGCTGCCCGAAAAGCCGATGAGCGGCACGGCCCCGTCGAGCGCGCGGCGAATCGAGCGGACGGCGTCCATGACGTAGCCGAGGTGGTCGGTCGGATCCGGGGCCGAGAGGTCGCGGATTTCCCACTCGTCGCGCAGGGGTCGTTCGAAGCGCGGGCCTTCGCCTTGCGAAAAATACAGGCCCAAGCCCATGGCGTCCGGGACCGTGAGGATGTCGGAAAACAGGATCGCCGCGTCGAGCGGATAGCGCGCCAAAGGCTGCAGGGTGACCTCGGTCGCGAGGTCGGGCGTTTTGCAGAGCGTCAGGAAATCGCCGGCGCGGGCACGCGTCGCGTTGTACTCGGGCAGGTAGCGTCCCGCCTGACGCATGAGCCACAGCGGCGTGTACTCGGTCGGCTGGCGCAGCAGCGCGCGCAGGAAGGTATCGTTCTTGAGGGCGGACATGGCTGTAGCCCGGGAAAAGGGCCAGGACGCAAAGC
>CBJMYK010000262.1:0-2747 GCA_966433795.1 uncultured Thiobacillus sp.
GCCCCAGAACATGTCGGCGGCGGCCATCGTCAGCGTGGCGCCGGCCTCGACCGCCCACGCCAGCGCGGCATCGACGTCTTCCACATACAGATGCAGCACGACCGGCGTGCCCTTGAGCGACAGGGGGCTCTGCATGCCCCATTCGGGGTTTTCGTCGACCAGCATCAGCGCGGAGTCGCCGATCCATAGCATGCCATGCATGAGCTTGCCGTCCGGGCCGTTTAGACGGCCGCCGTCACGGGCGGCAAAAGCGCGAATATAGAAGTCCATGGCCGCGGCAGCATCGCGGCAGACGATATGGGGCGTGAGGCTGTGCATGCCTGCGGGAATGGGTTGAACGGTGGCGTTCATGACGAGGCTCCTCGGGAAGTGATCAAAAAATGGCGCGCATGCGCTCTATCTCCGGCGACGGCGCGAAATCGTCGAGTTCATACAGCGGCCGCACCTCGATTTCCGCCGGTTTACCGCGCCCGGCTGGATTGGGATAGCGACGCGCCCACTCCATCGCCTCCTCGCGCGATTTCACCTGAATTACGGTATAGCCGGCGATCAGCTCCTTCGTTTCCGCAAAGGGGCCGTCGATCACGGTGCGCGTGGCGCCCGCGTAGCGGATGCGCCACCCCTGAGAACTCGGCCTGAGGCCGGAACCGTCAAGCAACACGCCGGCCTTCATCAGCTGCTCGTGATAATCGAGCATCTCGGCCAAGCGCTCGGCATCGGGCGCCGGCGTGGTTTCCGCTTCGGATTCGGGGGTCGCCTTGACGATGATCATGTAGCGCATGGATGTCTCCTGGAAAGAAAGGCGCGGACTTCATCGCTACCTAACACCACGACGAACGAACCGGGGCCGAATCGACACCCCTCGGAAAATATTTTTCCGGGATCGGATCTTGGCCGGACACCAACGGGTACGCGGCCGGCGCCCCGCGCCTTGCCCTCCACGCCGGCTGGAGATGGCGGCACCGCTTCAACCCCCTTCTCGTGAATCCCATCGCCACGTCCAGGCGCCACCCAGCCGGTCCGCTTTCGACCCAGATTGCCAGAAGGTCACTGCCTACTATAGTGCCGGGGTCCCTACCAAGCCGGGGTCAAGAAACGTACGCATGGTGAAGACGGAAAGAACTGAATCCTGCTCATGCCCTGTCGCGACGGCCCCGCGCCAGATTCACGAACGCGCGCAGATAGTCGATGTCGGCGTCCACGTCGCGCAAACCCAGAAAGATCTGCTTGGCCATGCCGCGGCGACCGAGCTTGACCGCGGCGACGTCGAAGGTGTCGGCCTGCGCTTCGACCAGCCAGCGCGGCAGCGCCGCGACGCCGCGGCCGCTGGCGACCATCTGCAGCATGATGTCGGTGGTCTCGATGGTCTTGTGGCGCCGGGGGCTGACGCCGGCCGGCGTGAGGAAGCGCGTGTAGACGTCGAGCCGGTCGGTCTCCACCGGATAGGTGATGAGCGTCTCGTCCGCGAGCTGCCTTGGGCGCACGTAGTCGGCCTGGCGCAGTGGGTGGCCGGGGCCGACGACGAGCACCTGCTCGTAGTCGAAGACCGGCTCGAAGCGCAGGCCCGGCGCGTCGAAGGGGTCGGGGGTGACGAGCAGGTCGATCTCGTAAGCGAACAGCGCCCCGACGCCGCCGCACTGGAATTCCTGCTTCACGTCGACGTCGACCGCGGGCCACGCGGCGAGGTGGGCGACACGATATTCGAATGCGGCAGGCTGGCGGCTGATTCGGACGCCCGACTGGCGCTGGCTCGCGCAGGAGCTCGAGGGCCGCGGGGCTAAATCCGTTTGCGGTGCAGAACGCGTCGCCCGAAATTGCCGCAGCTGCGGCCGAAGCGGGCTTGCTGATATTGAACGCGCTTGCCGCGCCGACGCCGGCTGCCCCCGCCGAGGTTACTCCGCCCGAACCCGTTGTCGAAGCCGAAGCGCCGGCAGCGCG
Source organism: uncultured Thiobacillus sp. (assembly GCA_966433795.1). Taxonomy (GTDB): domain Bacteria; phylum Pseudomonadota; class Gammaproteobacteria; order Burkholderiales; family Thiobacillaceae; genus Thiobacillus. The sequence goes on from CBJMYK010000262.1 coordinate 1,939, forward strand.
TCTACGCCGCGGGCGGCGACATCGTCGTGGTCGCGGGCGGTCAATCCCGGCGCCGAGGTGATCGCCGACGGCAGCATCCACGTCTACGCGCAGCTCAAGCCGCGCGCTCGCCGGCGCGCGGCGACACCTCGGCGCGGATTTTCACGACCCACCTCGAGGCCGCGCCGGTCTCGATCGCGCTTGAGTCAGCCCCAGAAAAAGGGCACGACGAAGCCCGACCGAACAGAGTTCCCGCCATGACTTACTGCGTCATCGGGCGCTACACCGTCGATGTGCGTTTCAGCCTCGGCTGGAATGTGAGGCGCGGGGCCTGCTCGGTGAGCCAATCAGCACGACGCGCCGGGCCGGTCAGGTTCTCGCCGTCGGATTCACGGCTTCTTGGGCGTGGTGTATTTGACTTCTTTATGGAACGGCTCCCAGACGGTCTCGTATCCGACGTAGCCCTTCTCGTTCGGCGGTTTTTGCCGCGTTGTCACGAAGCGCGATTTGCCTTCGGGAACCGGACGCCTGGTTTTGGTGGGTTCGCTCATGATGACCTCTCGAAAAAATGACTCGGAAACAGGCGGTTTCAACGCCAGTCAAACGGGAACGGCGCGACAGTTGTTGAGGTCTGGCGGCGCTTCCACCTTGCCGCCGTACTGGATTTCCGCGTCGGTGGCGTCACGCACCGTCAGGATCTCGAGCTTGAAAATGACCTGCCGGCCGCACAGCGGGTTGTTGCCGTCTATCGTCACTGTTCTGTTGTCGACCCGCGTCACCAGAAAGCTTTTGGTTTGCCCGGCGTCGTTTTCCATCAGGATGGCGGTGCC
>CBJMYK010000263.1:0-2698 GCA_966433795.1 uncultured Thiobacillus sp.
GGATGACCAGAAGCGGCGGGCCTTCGATGCTTCCGAGCACCTCCTCGAGCGAGTGCGTCAGCGCCACCGGTTTGACCCGCGCGACGACACCCTGATGCTTGGCGGCCTTGCCGACCAGGCGCGCGAGCCGGTCGGCTTCGACCTGGGCGAGCTTGACACCGTTGTCCCGGGCTTGATGCACCAGGTCACGCGCGCGCGCGTCGCGTCGCGTGAGGTCGAGATAGATTTCCAGCACGCCCGCCGGATCGTGACGCAGCCGTGCCAGAACTGCATGGAAGCCGTAGATGAGCTTTTCCGCGGCGTGTTTTTCGCTCGGTTTGTCGCTCACTTCTTCTTGCTTCCCGCGCGCGTTTTGCCACCCTTCTTCTTCGAGGGCTCGACTTCTTCACGCGCCGCTTCGAGTTCGGTCACGAGGCTGAAGTCGATCTTGCTGGTTTCGATGTCGGCACGCATCACCTTGATCCGCACGCGGTCCCCGAGGCGATATCTTTTTCCGGTCCGCTCGCCGAGCATCATGTGCTTGGCTTGGTCGTAGTGGAAGTAGTCCTGGCCGAGTTCGGAGACATGGACGAGGCCCTCGATGAAAATGTCGTCGATCGCGACGAACATGCCGAAGCTCGTCACTGCGCTCACGGTGCCGTCGTATTCGTCGCCAATGCGGTCCTGCATGAAGTAGGTCTTGAGCCAAGCGTCGACGTCGCGCGTCGCATCGTCGGCGCGGCGTTCGGTCATCGAACAGTGGGCGCCGATTTCCGCGAGGCCCTTGGCGGGCAGTTTCTCACCGTTGAGGACCGCCTTGATGCCGCGGTGCACCAGCAGGTCGGGATAGCGCCGGATCGGCGAGGTGAAGTGGGTGTAGGCCTCGTAGGCCAGGCCGAAGTGCCCCTTGTTGTCGGGGCTGTAGATCGCCTGTCTGAGCGAGCGCAGCATCACGGTCTGCAGCAGGCCGTGGTCGGGCCGGTCCTTGATCTTTTCGAGCAGGGCCGCGTAATCCTTGGCGTGCGGCTTGTCGCCGCCGCCGAGATCGAGACCGAATTCGGCCAGAAAGCCGCGCAGCGCAGTCAGCTTCTCGGGGGTCGGGCCTTCGTGCACGCGGAACAGCGCCGGCTGCTTGTTCTCATGCAGGAAGTCCGACGCGCAGACGTTGGCCGCGAGCATGCATTCCTCGATGATGCGATGCGCATCGTTGCGCACCACGGGAACGATTTCCTTGATCTTGCCGTTGTCGTCGAAAATGATCTGCGTCTCGGTCGAGCCGAAGTCGATCGCGCCGCGCTTGGCGCGCGCTTTCAGCAAGGTGCGGAACAACTTGTCGAGCGCTTCGAGGTGCGGCATCAGCGCGGCGTGTTTCTTCTCGGGCTTGGCGGCGCCCGAGAGCCAGTCCCACACCTGGTTGTAGGTGAGGCGCGCGTGCGAATGGATCACCGCCGGATAGAAGCGGTATTCCTTGATGCTGCCCGCGGTCGTAATACGCATGTCGCAGACCATCGACAGGCGGTCGACCTCCGGGTTGAGCGAGCACAGGCCGTTCGAGAGCGCCTCGGGCAGCATCGGGATGACGCGACGCGGGAAGTAGACCGAGTTGCCGCGGTTGAAGCCCTCGCTGTCGAGCGCGTCGCGCGGATGGACGTAATGGCTGACGTCGGCGATCGCGACGACCAGCCGGTAGCCGCTGCGCCCGAGCGGTTCGCAGTACACGGCGTCGTCGAAGTCGCGCGCGGTCTCGCCGTCGATGGTGACGAGCGGCAGGTGGCGGATGTCCTCGCGTCCGGCAAGATCCTTTTTCAGCACCTTGCTCGGCAACTTCGACGCCTGGGCCTCGACCTCGGGCGGGAACACGTAGGGCAGATCGTGCTTGCGCAACGCGATCTCGATTTCCATGCCGGGGCCGGTGAAGCTGCCGAGCACTTCCGTGACGCGACCGACCGCCTCGTTGTGCGCGCCAGGCTGGGAAACGATCTCGACCGTCACGACCTGGCCGGACTTGGCGTTCGCCGCGTTGTCGGGCGGCACCAGGATGTCCTGGTTGATGCGGCGGTTTTCCGCGATCAGGAAGCCGACGCCGCCCTCGAGGTAATAGCGCCCGACGACGAACTGGTTGACGTGTTCGAGCACCTCGACGATCTTGGCCTCGCGCCGCCCACGGCGGTCAAAGCCGGCGACGCGCACGAGCACCTTGTCGCCGTGCAGTACCCGGTGCATCTCCTTGGGCGACAGGAACAGGTCATCACCACCCTCGTCCGGCACGACGAAGCCGAAGCCGTCCGGGTGGCCTTCGACGTGGCCCTTGATCAGGTCGAGCTTGTCGGGGAGACAGAGCTGGCGCTTGCGATTGAGCATCAGCTGGCCGTCGCGCTGCATCGCGCCGAGACGGCGCTGAAACAGGTCGCGCTCGGCTTCGGTGATCTCAAGCTGTTCGGCGAACGCGTCGACGTCGAGCGGGCAACCGGCTTCGGCCAGCAGTTGCAGAATATATTCGCGGCTCGGAAGCGGGGATTCGTAGCGCTCGGTTTCGCGCTCGTAGAACGGGTCGGCGAGGCGAATCGCCGGGATCTGGTGCTTGCCTGCGCGGTTGCGTGATTTATTTGAAGACATCTTCTTCGTTGACAATTTATTCATGGCTCTCTAAAATGCGCGCCTTCATGCCCAGATGGCGGAATTGGTAGACGCACTAGGTTCAGGTCCTAGCGGTGGCAAC
>CBJMYK010000264.1:0-2638 GCA_966433795.1 uncultured Thiobacillus sp.
TAGACTGTCGACTCGTAAACGACCGTCGCGCCTTTTTTCATGTGTTTGCCGACCGTGGTCGACGCACCGACGAGCGGGGAGAAATCGGGGATGTGCGCGGCGTCCACCGGCGTCGGCACGGCGACGACAATAAAGTCGGCCTCCGCCAGCGCAGCCGGATCGGTGGTCACGGTGAGGTGCGTCGCGGCCTTGAGGTCGTCCGACGATACTTCGCCTGTCGGGTCGCAGAATCGACGGTAGTGCTCGATCTTTTCGAGCGAAAGGTCAAACCCGACTGTGGGCATCTTCTTGCCGAATTCCACCGCCAAGGGCAGACCGACGTAGCCCAGCCCGACAACCGCAACAACGCTCATGCTTGGATTCCTCTATGAATAGACTGTCTTTGCCGCCGCTCGGATTGTATCGAATTCGCCCCGCGCTGACGCGCCGCGCGTCGCGCTGGGTCGGCGGACAGGCCAGCAAACTGTATTCCAGCTTCGCACTGATCCTGCTGGCGGCCGCCGCTCCGGCGCGCGCAGACATCGCCGACACGGTGGCGGCGATCAAGCCCGGCGTCGTCGGCGTCGGCACCTTCCAGCCCGCCGGCCGCCCGCGCGCGAATCTGCTCGGCACCGGCTTCGCCGTACTCGACGGCCGATATGTCGTGTCCTGCGCGCACATCTTCGCCAAGCCGCTCGACACTGAAAAAAAAGCCGTACACGCCGTTTTCATCGGGCGCGACCGCCAGATGGCAGTGCGCAGCGCACGCCTCGTCGCGACCGACAGCGCGCGCGACCTCGCCCTGCTGAAAATAGACGGCGCCCCGCTGCCGCCCCTCAAGCTCGGCGACTCGGCCCGCGCCCGTGAAGGCTGGCAGCTCTACTTCACGGGCTATCCGATCGGTTCGGTTCTCGGGCTCAACGCCTCGACCCATCGCGCCGGCCTTGCCGCGATCGTTCCGATATTCACCCCGATGCAAAGCGCCGACCAACTCAATGCGCGCGCCCTCAAACAGGCCCGCGACGCTTACGAGGTGTTCGAACTCGACGCTATCGCCTATCCCGGAAACAGCGGCAGTCCGCTCTGGCACCCCGAGACGGGAGAGGTGCTTGGCGTGCTCAACTCGGTCTACGTGAAAGGCGCGAAGGAGGCCGCGCTGTCCGCGCCCAGCGGCATCAGTTACGCCATTCCGGCGAAGTACGTGCGCGCCTTGCTGGAGCAGGCGCTCCCGGAAATGCCCTAATCGCACTCTGTCGTATCGCACTTCAATACGGCTACAACACCCGTCCATCTCGGCGGGAAATCGCGGCGACGTGATAGAGTCAAAACTCCTTCCCATCAAGCGTCAAGGAGAAACATGGCCAGCCTATTGCGCACTGCATCGTCGACTTATCGGCGAAGCGGCGCGGCGCATGGCCGCTCTTGCACCGCCCCAATCACCCTAATCGTGCGCGCCCCATGCGCTGTCTGCTGACTTCGCTGCTCTTCTGCCTGGGGACAGAGGCGGCGGCCCTGTCACCGACCGAGTTGTATACCCGCGCAAGCCAGACCGTGCTGTTGCTCGAAGGGCGCGACAGTCAGAACGTCGTTAGGCTTCAGGCAAGCGCGCTCGCACTAGGCGACGGCGTTGCGGCGACGCAATGCACGCTCCTCGCTAACGCCACGGACTGGCAAATTACCCAGGCCACGCGCAGCTACGCCGCCTATCCGCGTGAACGCGACGAGGCTCGCAATTTGTGCCGGCTCGACGTACCCGGCTTGCGCGCGCCGCAGCCTCAGGTCGCGACACGCGACCAGATTGAAGTCGGCCAGCGCGTCTACGCCATCGGCAATGCGCTCGGTTTGGGATTGAGCCTATCGGAAGGGCTCGTGTCCGGCATCCGCAGCTTCAGCGGCGAGGCGTGGATCCAGACCACAGCCGCGCTCGCCAGCGGCTCCGAAGGCGGCGCGCTATTCGACGAAAGCGGGCGGCTGGTCGGTGTCACCGACTACGGGCGGCGTGACGGCCAGAACATCAACTTCGCCGCGCCAGCCACCTGGCTCGGCGAAATCCCCGCACGCCACGGACAGTCCGACCGCCACGCCCAAACCCTGGCCGAGGCCACCCGGCTGGCGGCGGGATCCGACTGGAAAAGGGTGGCAGCGCTAGCGACCGACTGGACCCGGCGCGCCCCCGAGCACGCCGAGGCCTGGCTTTGGCTAGGCCATGCCCACGAAGCGCTCGGTACTTTTCCCGCGGCTGCCGGCGCGTTCGAAAAGGCGCTGATGATCACACCGGATTCGGTTTCAGCTGCGCTTGGGTTGACGCGCAATCAGTTGCAGCAACAGCAGGTCGAGGCAGCGGCGGTCACGCTTGCACGCCTCCTGAACACGCAGCGGGGAGAACCCGAAGTCTGGTATCTGCAAGGTTTTATCGAGTTAGCGCGTGACCGGGCCGTCGCGGCCGACGCCGCGTGGCGACAAGCGGTGCAACTCGATTCGCGCCATTTTGCCGCGTGGCGGCAGCGTTACCGGCTCGCGTTCGGGGGAGGCAACTATCGCGCTGCGCAGCAATTCGCTGCCCACCTGACCGAAATCCAGCCCGAACACTTTGACGCCTGGCTGTGGCTCGCGGATGCGCAGCTACAACTGCAGCGCCCGGAACGGGCATTGCGCGCGA
>CBJMYK010000265.1:0-2636 GCA_966433795.1 uncultured Thiobacillus sp.
AGGACATCAGCCAGACCTTCCAGCATTTCTTCGCGCGCAAGGTCATGTTCGTCAAGTTCGCAGCCGCCTACGTCGTCATGCCCGGCGGCTATGGCACTCTGGACGAACTCACCGAGGCGCTGACGCTGGTGCAAACTGGCAAGATACAGCGCATTCCCATCATCCTCGTCGGCTCCTCATTCTGGTCGGGCCTCGCGGAGTGGGTCGGGAGCCGCCTCGTGGACGAGGGCATGGTTTCGGCCGAGGATGTCGAACTCATGCGCATCCTCGACAAGCCGGAAGACGTCGTCGACGCGATCTTCAGTCATTACGAGAAGCGCGGCTTCATGCCCTCGCCGGCCGAGCGCGAAATCCAGTTCAATCTCTGACGCTTTCCCCTACCGATTCGAATCTTCATCTTCTGGAGCTCGCCATGCGCTACCCCGTTCTGCTGTTGACTCTCGTGCTGTGCGGCGCCGCCGTGGCCGCGGAGCCGAACGACCGGCCCCCCGAACTCGCGCCGGTCCCCGATGGTCCCCCCGGACCGGGCGACGCACCTGAGGTCACGATCAAACCGAGCGCCCAGGGGCGGGTCGTCGAATACCGGGCCAACGGCAGGCTGTACATGCTCAAAGTCATTCCCAAGGTCGGCAAGCCGTATTACCTCGTCGACCAGAAGGGGGACGGGCAGTTTGCCCGCCAGGACAGTCTCGATTCGGGCATGCGTCCGCCGATGTGGGTGATCAAGGAATTCTGATTTCCGTCAGCTCAAGCGCGACGCCGTCGCGTCGAACCTGCGCCGGCGTCTGACCGAGACGTTCGCGCGTCCTAAAAAAACCAGCGCGCCCGTTGCGCGCGCCTTTTTCACCTGACGTACGCCGCGGCGAATTGCAGCAAGGCTCCGTTAGAATCCGTCGCATGAATACGCCAAGCAGTCAGGACATTCCACGCCGCGTCGCGGCCACCGAGGGTTTTCAGTGGGTCGTCGCCGGTTTTCGGCTCTATCGCAAAAACCCGCTGTTGCTGTCCGCCGCGTTCGGCGTACTGTTCGGCGTCGTCATGGCGCTCGGCCTCATTCCGGGAGTCGGCGGGTCGCTGTCGGAGATCGCGTCGCCTCTGATGGTCGCGGGCTTCATGGCGGCGTACCGGGCGCTCGACGAAGGACGCGAGCTCGAACTGCCGCAATTTCTCGCGGGCGTGCAGGGACCGGCGATCGCGCTGGCTGCGGTGGGCGCCGCGCAGCTGTTGGGCATGCTCGTGATCGGCCAGGTCATGCTCGCGATGGGCTTCGATCCGCAGGCGCTGCTGGCGGCCGCGCAGTCGCAGAACGATCCCGAGAAAATGCAGGCCGTGCTCAACCAATCGATGCCCGCCGTGCTGACCGGGCTCGTGCTGTTCACGCCCTTGATCATGGCGACGTGGTTCGCGCCGGCGCTGATCCTGTTTGGTGGCGCGCGCCCGCTGACGGCGCTCGGCGTGAGCCTCAAGGCAGTGGGTCGCAACTGGGCCGCGATGCTGCTCAACGGCCTGGCACTCGGCGCGGTCCTCTTCATCGCGGCGCTCGTACCCTTGATGCTGGGCCTGCTGGTCGCGATGCCGGTGCTGTTCGGCTCGCTCTATGCCTCGTATCAGGGAATTTTTGCAGTGTGGGCGGACGACACAGCGCCCGATCAGGCCGGCGACAGCTTGGCGTAAGCGAGCGCGAGCCATTTCGTTCCGTCGCGGAATTTGACCTGCACGCGGGCGTCGGCGCCGCGACCCTCGAAGTCGATGATGATGCCGGTACCGAACTTCGCATGTGCCACGCTCTGGCCGACGCGATAACCCGTGTCTTCTCCAGCGCGCGCGGCGCGTGGCGCCGGCGCGGGGCTTTCGCGCGCATATGACGGGGCTGCGCGGCGATTGAGGTGTAGCAGCACCTGCTCGGGCAGTTCCGAGAGAAAGCGCGAGGGAAAGCCGTAGCGCACTTGGCCGTGCAGCATGCGCGACTGCGCGTGGGAGAGATAGAGCCGGCGCCGCGCCCGTGTAATCGCGACGTACATCAGCCGTCGCTCCTCCTCGAGTCCGCTTTCGTCCGGCGCGCCTGACCCTTTCGCGGTGCTCTGCTCGTGCGGGAAGAGGCTTTCTTCGAGCCCGGTGATGAACACGGCGTCGAACTCGAGGCCTTTGGCGGCGTGCACGGTCATCAGCTGCAGCGCGTCGCGCCCGGCCTCGGCTTGGTGCTCGCCGGCCTCGAGCGCGGCGTGGGCGAGAAAACGATCCAGCTCGGACTCGATCGTTTCGGTGGAGACCGACGCCTCGGGCGTTGCGTCGGAACCAAAGGCTTCCGTAACCGACTCTTCGGCGAAAAGCGCGGCCGCGTTGACGAGTTCGTTGAGGTTTTCCAGACGGTCGGCCCCGTCCTTGTCGGCGCGGTAGTAGTCGGCCAGACCCGAGGCCTCGATGACGTGGTCGATCAGTTCGGGCAGCGGCAGGTCGGCCGTGGCGCGCTTGATGTCCTCGATCAATCTGGCAAACGCCGCGACTTTGCCGCCGCTTGTGCAGGCTGTCTGCCAAAGGCTCATTCCCGAGCGCGCGGCGGTCTCGGACAGCTGCTCGAGCGTCCGCGCGCCGATGCCGCGTGCCGGAAAGTTGACCACGCACAGGAACGCTCCGTC
>CBJMYK010000266.1:0-2585 GCA_966433795.1 uncultured Thiobacillus sp.
GATTCGGCGAGCGCCTGCGCGACGACGACGGCGACGCGCGGATTTGCGGGTTCGAGCGCGAGTCGAAAGCGTCGCCACACGTCTTCCTGACTGATCAGTCCAGATTCGATGAGTTGAGCGAACAACGGCGAGCACGCCGAGGGCATGTCGCGGCCGGTGAACCACAGCGCGACGGCTTCGCGTTGGCGCGCGAGATTTCCGCGCGCCCACTCGGCGCGATGGAAATAACACTGATGCGCCGCATCCGCTCGCACCAGCCGCGGATATTCGGCGAGAAACGTGTCCCAGGCAGCTCGCGCGCCGAGCGACTTGAGCCAGTCTGAACGCAGCGCTTCCGCCATGCGGGTATCCGGATAGCGCGACAGAAAGTCCGCGATACGGACGTCGTCGGTGCGGCTCGCCAGCGCGAGGCGCCAGTATTCGACGAGCGGCGCGAGCAGGTGATCGGCCGGCACGTCGGACGCCGCACGCTCGAGATCGCCGAGCTTGCGCGCGGCAAACGCCCGCTGCGCGTCGCGTACCGCGGCGTCATCCGAAGCGCCAGCGGCCTGCGTGGCGGAAAGCGCGCCGAGCAGGAAAACTACGAGTATTCGAAGCATCGTACGAGGGTAACATGTGCGCCGGTCGGCCCGCGTGAGCGGAATTCACTAGTGCGGCATCCTCGCGAAGGCGTCCCGCCGGCGGCCCCGCGATCCCCCGCGCTGCCACGCCGGGGGGACCGCTTCGTCACGGCGCGACGCCGCGACAACGCACACCGACCTGTCTGCGCACCGAGACGGTCAGCCCAGGAATAGCTTGTAGGCGGGATTGCGGGACTCGTCCCAGTAGCGATACCCCAGGCCTTCGAGAAATTTCTGGAATACCGGCTTTTCTTTTTCCGGAACCTGAATGCCGACCAGCACGCGCCCGTAGTCCGTACCGTGGTTGCGATAGTGAAAGAGGCTGATGTTCCAGCCGCGACTCATGCTCTGCAGAAACTGCATTAGCGCACCGGGACGCTCGGGGAACTCGAACCGATACAGTACTTCGTTCACTGCCTCGGGCGCGCGGCCGCCGACCAGATGGCGGATATGGAGCTTGGCCATCTCGTTGTCGCTGAGGTCGAGTGCTTCGAGGCCGTGGCGCGCAAGCAATTCGACGACGCGCTTGCCCTCGCCTTCGCCCGGCACCGAAAGGCCGACAAAGACCCGCGCCACCCGCGGGTCGGCGTAGCGATAGTTGAATTCGGTGATGTTGCGCGCGCCGAGCAGACCGCAAAAGGTCTTGAAGCTGCCGGGCGTTTCCGGGATCGTCACCGCAAGAACCGCCTCGCGCTTCTCGCCCAGTTCGGCGCGCTCGGCGATGTGGCGCAGGCGGTCGAAGTTCATGTTGGCACCGGACGCCACTGCGGCCAGGGTCTTCCCCTTCAGCTTGTCGCCGGCGATCGCGGCTTTCATGCCCGCGATCGCCAGGGCGCCGGCCGGTTCCAGAATCGAGCGCGTATCCTCGAAGACGTCCTTGATCGCCGCGCAGATCGCGTCGTTGTTCACACGGATGATTTCATCGACATACAACTGCGCTAGACGGAAGGTCTCCTTCCCGACTCGCTTCACCGCCACGCCGTCAGCGAAAATCCCCACCCGCGGCAGCGTCACGCGCGCATTCTTGCAGAGTGAGCGCGCCATCGCGTCGGCGTCCTCAGGTTCGACGCCGACGATCTTGATATCCGGCCGCAAGCGCTTGATGTAAGCCGCCATCCCCGCGATCAGACCACCGCCGCCGACCGGGATATAGACGGAATGGATCGGGCCCGGATGCTGGCGGAGCAACTCCATCGCCACGGTGCCCTGGCCGGCGATCACGTCAGGATCGTCGTAGGGATGCACGAAGGTCGCCCTCGCCTCCTTCGCCAGCCGCATCGCGTGGTCGTAGGCCTCGTCGTAATTGTCTCCGTGCAGGATCACGTTCGCGCCACGCGCCGCCACGGCGTCGACCTTGATCTTCGGCGTCGTCGCCGGCATCACGATGGTCGCCGTCGCGCCGAGCTTCTGGGCGGCCAGCGCCACCCCTTGGGCGTGGTTGCCAGCCGATGCGGCGACGACGCCGCGCGCCAGTTGTGCAGCCGTCAGCTTCGCCATCTTGTTGTAGGCGCCGCGGCATTTGAAGGAGAACACCGGCTGCAGATCCTCGCGCTTCAGCAGTATCTGGTTGTTGAGCCGCCGCGACAGGTTGTGGGCGACGTCGAGCGGTGATTCGATCGCGACGTCGTAGACGCGCGAGGTGAGAATGCGTTCGAGATAATCGTCAGGGTGGCTCATGGCGGCGGCGGAGGGGCGGTTTGTAAAAAGAGAACGATGCCGCTATCTTAGTGGGCTGGACTCAAATCGACGAAGACATCATGACCCAAGACGAAATGAAGCAAGCCGTAGCGCGTGCTGCGGTGGATTATGCCAAGGGCGGGATCATCGGGGTAGGAACGGGATCGACCGCGAACTATTTCATCGACGCGTTAGCCGAGGTCAAGGGACGCCTCGAGGGCGCGGTCGCGAGTTCCGAAGCGACCGCCGCGCGCCTCAAAAGCCATGGCATACAGGTACTCGATCTGA
>CBJMYK010000267.1:0-2569 GCA_966433795.1 uncultured Thiobacillus sp.
CGCGGTGCGTCATGCAGGCGAGCGAGCCGATCGCGTTCTGCACCAGCGTGTGGCTCGGCTGATTGTCGATCTGCGCGATCAGGCCGAAGCCGCAGCTATCCTGTTCAAAATCGGGCGAGTAGAGCGTCCCGTCCAGCCAACGTTGTCGTTCCATGGTTCCGTGTGCTCAGGCAACAGCGGCTTGCCCGGAGGCAAGCCGCAAAATTCAGGCGAAAAGTGCGACATTTTAATCCCGTCCGCGGCCGCCGGCAATGCGCGGGCGGGCGAAAACCTTGCCCGAACAAGGGCTACGGCGGGTGTGAAAGGCCGCGCCGCGACAGGCGACGAACCGGGCGCGCGCGACCGCCTATGCTCAGAGTTCTCAATGTAGGGGGACACCATCGGGCGATGAAGCTGCTGAGCTGGAACATCCAATGGGGACGCGGCATGGACGGCCGCGTCGACCTCGCACGCATTGTGCAGACCATCAAGCGCCTCGGGGAGTTCGACGTCATCTGCCTGCAGGAAGTCGCCGTCAATTTCTCCGCTCTGCCCGGGAGCCGCGGCGAGGACCAGCTGGCCGCGCTCTCGGCGGAGCTGCCGGGCTACGCCGCGCTCTATGGCGCGGCGACCGACGTTCCCGGCGCCCCCGGCCGCAGCTGCTTCGGCAACGCGATCTTCTCCCGCCTGCCGGTCGGCCAGGTGTGGCGTCATCTGTTGCCCTGGTGCCCGGAAGCCGACGCGCCGAGCATGCAGCGGGCGCTACTCGAAGCGGTGATCCTGCGCGAGAAGGGGCCGCTGCGCGTGCTGACGACCCACCTCGAGTACTACTCGCAGCGGCAGCGCCACCTCCAGATCGAAGCGATACGCGGGCTGCATGCGGAAGCCTGCGCGATGGCGTCGAGCGTCGCGCCGGCAGAAGAACGCGGCGGCCCTTTCGAGCGCCAGCCGCGGCCGGCACAGGCGGTGTTGTGCGGCGACATGAATTTCGTCGCCGGCTCGCCCGAGCGCGCCCGGATGCTCGCGCCGTACGGTGACGGCGTGCCAGCCTGGCTCGATGCCTGGAAAGTCCTGCATCCGGGCGACCCGCATCCGCCGAGCGTCGGCATCCACCCGGTCGATTTCGTCGACCGGCCCGAATGTTTCGATTTCGTCTTCGTGACGGAGGGGCTTCGCAGCGCCCTCAAGGACTATCGCGTCGACGCGCAAACAGCGGCCTCCGACCACCAGCCGGTCTGCGTCGAACTCGCCTGAACTCGCGCGCGCGACCCGGCATCTGACGGCGCGAGGCTCGGCGCAAAACACTGTCCTCCTGCAAGAAAGCAGCGGCCGGCCTACCGCATCGTGCCGAGGGGCATTGCAATCCTTACAAAGCGTTTCTCCGCGTTACAGCGGATCGACGCGCGGCGCCCGACCTGACCCACGCCATGCGCCGCGCGCCGCCGGCCCCGTGTCGCGCAGCGGACGTGGCACGTCGCTTGCCTGAGCCGAAAGACCGGCGTCGACGGAATCAGCAATGGAACAGACGCATTACCCCGGCCTCGAGATAGACATCGACCCCAAGCGTCAACGGCGCGAATGGGTCGTCAAACGCGTTGCCTGGGTGCTGCTTTATGTTGCCCTCGCCGCGATCGTTCTCGGTGTGCTTGGCGCAGGACCGATCAGCACGACGCGTGCCATGTCGCAGGACGGCTCGATGCGGATCGAGTACGAGAAGTTCGTGCGCCGCCATTCGCCCGACGACCTGCGCGTGGCAGCGATGGCCAAGACCGACACGGTCGAGATCCATCTCGACAGCGATTACCTTCGGAATATCCGGCTCGAGCAGGTCACGCCGCAACCCGAGCGGGTCATCGCCGCCGCCGATGCGACGACTTTCGTTTTCAACGCCCGGCCCGGCACCCGTATCCAGATGAATTTCGAATACCAGCCCGCACGCATGGGTTCCGCGCCCGGCTGGATCGCGCTGGGCGCCGGGCCGCGGATCGCGTTCCATCAGTTTGTCTATCCCTGAGGCGGCAGAGCATGGAATTCTTTCTTCGCGCCTTCGTCATCTACCTGTTCCTGCTGGTGCTTTTCCGCCTGACCGGCAAGCGCATGCTGAGCGAATTGTCGACATTCGACTTCATCCTGTTGCTGATCATCAGCGAGGCGACGCAAAATGCCCTGGTCGACGACGACAAGTCGCTCGCGACCGGGATGGCGGTGATCCTCACGCTCGTGATGCTCGAGGTCGCGATGTCCTACCTCAAGAAACGCTTCAAGCCCCTCGAAAAAATCATGGAAGGCGCGCCGGTCGTGCTCGTCGACCGCGGCAAGGTCATCGAAGAGCACCTCACGAAAACCCATGTATCGCGCGACGACATCCTGCAGACCGCGCGCCAGCACCGGGGCGTCGAGCGCATGGACCAGATCAAGTACGCCGTGCTCGAGACGAGCGGCGGCATCTCGATCATCCCGATGGCGTCCGAAATCGAAGCCATGCTCGACCGGCGGATCGAAGCCGCGCTGGAACGACGGGCGCGCGAGGGCGAGGCCTAGGTCGGGCGCTGGCGTCCCCGGCTAACGCTCGCGGCGCCGTTTCGGTAGA
>CBJMYK010000268.1:0-2513 GCA_966433795.1 uncultured Thiobacillus sp.
TACGCTGATCCCCGACGCGGCCGCGATGGCGCCGCTTGCCGCCGCGGCTTTCGCCCGGGGCGAGGGCGTCGACGCTGCGCTCGCGGCACCGATCTATTTGCGCGACAAAGTCGCCTTGACCGTCGACGAGCGGCGCACGCGAGTCCAGGCATGAGCGCCTTGCCCGACGTCCCGGTCCACGCGATCGCGCACCGCCTGCGACCGATGGCCGAGGCCGACCTGCCGCGTATCGAGCGGATAGAGCTCGCGAGCTACGATCATCCGTGGAGCCGCGGCAACTTCGCCGACTCGCTCCGTGCCGGCTACAGCATGTGGGTGCGCGAGGCGGAGGGGGAAATCATCGGCTACTACGTGATGATGGCGGCTGCGGGCGAGGCCCACCTGCTCAATCTCACCATCGCCCCGATCTGGCGCCGCCACGGTCTCGGCCGCGATTTGCTCGAGCACTGTCTCGGTCGTGCGTGCGATCACCGCGCTGCCACACTCTTTCTCGAAGTACGCGTCTCGAACCTCGCAGCCATCGCGCTCTATCGCGGCAGCGGTTTCGTCGATCTCGCCGTTCGCCGCGGCTACTATCCCGCGCGCGAGGGGCGGGAAGACGCGCTCATCATGAAAAAGACGCTGCAATGCTGAGCCGCGACGACGTATTCAAGGAGCTCGGGATCGGCCCGGTCTGGCGGCTGCGAGACCAGGCGTCGGGCGACCGCGCGTCGTCCTACGGCTGGGAAGGACTTGAGGAGGCGGTCGCCCGTTGCACCCGCTGCAAGCTGTCGGCGACGCGCACCCAGGGAGTGCTGGGCGTCGGCGACCACGACGCCGACTGGCTCGTCGTCGGCGAGGCGCCGGGTGCCGAGGAGGATCGGCTCGGCGAACCTTTCGTCGGCAAGGCAGGCAAGTTGCTCGATGCGATGCTCGCGTCGATAGGGATCGCGCGCGGCGATAACGTCTACATCACGAACGTCGTGAAATCGCGGCCGCCCGGCAACCGCGATCCCGAACCGGACGAGGTCGCGGCGTGCATGCCCTATCTGCTCGCGCAGATCGAGCTCATCAGGCCGAAGCTCATCCTGGCGCTCGGTCGCTTTGCCGCGCACAGCCTGCTCGGCACCGACGCCGCGCTCGGAAGCCTGCGCGGCCGAGTTCACCGCTTCCAGAACATCCCTCTGGTCGTGACGTATCATCCGGCCTACCTGCTACGCAACTTGCCGGACAAAGCGCGTGCGTGGGAGGATCTTTGTCTCGCGCGCCGCACCATGCAGCGCTTGTGAACAACGCTCCGTGCGGCGAGCGCACAAGAGCGCGGGCCAAGACCGCGTCCTCGGGCCGGAGCTGCCGCAGCATATTCTTTTACGATCCGACACATGAAACTACTCCATTCCGCGCTTCGCTTTCGCGTCAATTATTTTTCCGATCTGGGTCGACATCAGGTGGTCGTCTGGATGCCCGGCGACACCCCGCCGGTCGACGCGCAGGTCGACGTGGGCCCGAAGATCGAGCACGAGGTGCCGAATGAAGTATTCCGCAGCGACATCGCGCCGCTCAAGGTCGGGCGCTTCTATCCCTCACAGCTGCTGCATGCGGACGACGTCCCTGCGCCGATGTTCCGGGTGATGCGGCGCGGCGAAGCGAGCTTCGTCGCCAACTTCAGTCACCCTCTGCAGGGCCGGATATTCAGCATCGACAGCGGCAAGAGCGACGTGTCGACTGAACCGGTCGGCAGGGTCGGCCAGTTGCTCGAGTGGAGCGGCATGGAAGCGCAAATGCAGACGCCGACCGAATTCGAGTCCGCCGATTCGTTCAGACGCGAAGACGAAAGCCCCGATACCGAGTTCTATCGGCAGGCGCGCAAGGTCACCCACGTCGACGCCGTGTGCGCGCGACGCATTCAGGCGCTGTACCGCACCGTGTTGCCGGAAAATGCACGGGTGCTCGACCTGATGGCGAGCTGGCGTTCGCATCTGCCCGACACGGTGCAGTCAGCGACCGGACTCGGCCTCAACGCCGACGAACTCGGCGACAACCCGCAGCTCGCCGAGCGTATCGTCAAAGACATCAATGCCGACCCGCAACTGCCGTTCGCCGACGCCAGCTTCGACGCGGTGGTATGTACGCTGTCCTTCGAATATCTGACCCAGCCGCGCAAGATCGTGGCCGAGGCCAAGCGCGTGCTGAAGCCGGGCGGTATGTTCGTGGTGACGCTCTCGAACCGTTATTTCCCGCCCAAGGTGATCAAGCTCTGGACCGAGCTGCATCCGATGGAGCGCATGGCCTGGGTCGGAACCTTGATCAAGGGCGCCGGCTTCAAGAAGGTCGAAACCTACCTCGAGCGCGGGCTCAAACGTGCCAAGGACGATCGCTATGCGGAACAGCTGCCCGAATCCGACCCCCTGTTTGCGACCTGGGGCGTAGCCTAAACTCAGTTGATGATCCCGACCGTTTCAGGAGACCGACATGCTCAAATGGCCTAAGGCTTTCCGCTGGATAGGCGCCACATTTCTTGCTTTGCTGCTTTC
>CBJMYK010000269.1:0-2454 GCA_966433795.1 uncultured Thiobacillus sp.
GAAGCCGTGCGTCTCGCGAATGCGACGCCCTTCCGCGGTCCGCGCAGGGATGTTCTGAAGATTCGGCTCCACGCTCGAGAGCCGTCCGGTCACCGCGGTCGCCTGCGAATAACTCGTGTGCAGTCGTCCGCTCACCGGGTGCACCATCAGCGGCAGCTTGTCGGTGTAGGTCGACTTCAGCTTGGCGAGGCCGCGGTAGTCGAGAATCGCGCGCGCAATCGGATGGTCGAGCGCGAGCAGTTCGAGGGTCTCCTCGTCGGTTGACGGCGCCCCCCCCGGGGTCTTCTTGACGACCGGCAGGCCTTTTTGCGCGAAGAGGATGTCGCCGATCTGCTTGGGCGAGCCCAGGTTGAACGGCTGACCCGCTTCCTGGTAGGCACGCTGTTCGAGTTCGAGCATTTTGTGGCCGAGCTCGCTGCTTTGCGCCGCCAGCAATTCGCGGTCGAGCAGCACGCCGGTGCGCTCCATGCGGAAGAGTATCTCCGATACAGGAAGCTCGATCTCGCGGTAGACGAATTCGAGTTTGTCCGACGTCGCGATGCGCGCCCCGAGCTGATCGCGGACGCGCAGCGTGACGTCCGCCTGTTCGGCCGCGTATTCCGCGGCGCGCTCGATCGCGACCTGGTCGAAACCGATGCGCGCTGCCCCCTTGCCGGTGACGGCATCGTAGCCGACCGTCGCGAGCCCGAGATGGCGCGTCGCGAGACTCGCGAGCTCGTGCGGTTGGTGCGCTTCGAGCACGTAGGATTGCAGCAGCGTGTCGTCGGCCGCGCCGCCGCCGAGCGCGATGCCGCAGTTGGCCAGAACGTGGCGTGCGTATTTGAGGTTGTGGCCGATGATTTTCGCCGCGCTGTCCTCGAGCAGACGCTTGATGCGGGCGAAGGCCGCGGCGCGCGAAAGCTGGGTGGGCGCCCCCGCGTAATGATGGCCGAGCGGCAGGTAGGCGGCTTCGCCCTCGCATAGCGCGAAAGACATGCCGATAAGCTCGCACTGCATCGGACTGGCGCTGCTGGCTTCGACGTCGAGCGCGAACGCGTCGGCCGCTGCGAGCCGTGCGGCCCAGACGTTGAGTTGCGCTTCGCTCAGGATCGTCTCGTAGCCGGTGCGGTGTGAGCCGCTGCAGTCGGGCTCGGGCGATGCCGGTGTCGCTGGCGCGGCGTCGAGTTCGCGCAGCCAGGTCCGGAACTCGTAGCGCTCGAACAGCGTGCGCAGCGCGTCCGCGTCGCGTGGCTTCAGCACGAGGTCGTCGAAATCGAAGGGCAGCGCGACGTCGGTCTTGATCGTGAGCAGCGCGCGCGCCTGCGGCAGCCAGTCGACGACCGCGCGCAGATTCTCCCCGACCGCGCCCTTGACCGCGTCGGCGTGCGCGAGCAGGTTGTCGAGCGTGCCGTATTCGGCGAGCCACTTGGCCGCGGTCTTGGGGCCGCACTTGGCGACCCCGGGGACGTTGTCTACCGCGTCGCCGACGAGCGTGAGGTAGTCGATGATACGTTCCGGCGGAACGCCGAACTTGGCGAGGACGCCGGCTTCGTCGAGCGTCTCCAGGCTCATCGTGTTGACGAGCGTCACGTGGCCGTCGACGAGCTGGGCCATGTCCTTGTCGCCGGTCGAGACGATGCTACGGATGTCTTTTTGCGCGGCGTGACGCACGAGCGTGCCGATCACGTCGTCCGCCTCGACGCCGTCGATCACGACGAGTGGCCAGCCTTCGGCACGGATGGCCTGGTGCAGTGGCTCGATCTGGCAGCGCAGGTCGTCGGGCATCGCGGGGCGATGCGCCTTGTAGGCTGGGTAGAGATCGTCGCGGAAAGTCTTGCCCTTCGCGTCGAACACGCAGGCGATATAATCGGCCGCGTAATCCTTGCGCAGCCGGTGCAGCATCGCGAGCACGCCCTTGATCGCGTTGGTCGGTTCGCCGGCCGCGTTGCGCAAGTCGGGCAGCGCATGGAAGGCGCGGTAAAGATAGGACGAGCCGTCCACCAACAACAGGGTCTTGCCGGGTTGACTTACACTAGGATCGTTCACGAGGCGCTCGAAAATGCATTTGGATAAATTGCCTGCCGCGGTTGACCCCGGGCGCACCGCCGAGACCAATTACTCGGCGCGGGAGTCCTGGCGGATGCTCGGGATTATGGCAGAGTTCGTCGAGGCGACCGAACGGCTCGCGCCGATCCGCCCGGCTGTCTCGATCTTCGGCAGCGCGCGCACGCCGCCGGATCACGCCTACTACACGCTGACCGAGGAGATCGCGCGCAAACTGTCGGACGCGGGATTTTCGGTGATCTCGGGCGGCGGCCCCGGCATCATGGAAGCCGCGAACAAGGGCGCGTATTTCGGCAAGTCGCCGAGCGTCGGACTCAACATCCAGTTGCCGCACGAGCAGAGCGCGAACGCCTACCAGGACATCAGCCAGACCTTCCAGCATTTCTTCGCGCGCAAGGTCATGTTCGTCAA
>CBJMYK010000270.1:0-2386 GCA_966433795.1 uncultured Thiobacillus sp.
TACCGGCCTGTCACGCCGGGGGTCGCGGGTTCGAGTCCCGTCCACTCCGCCAACATCAAAAAGGCGAACGCGAGTTCGCCTTTTTTCTTTGCGGCGTGCTTTTCGTCGCCTGAGGGCGAGACGTCGGAAGCAAAGTGCGCGAGAATTCGCCTGACCAAATTTCCGGAGTACAAACGTGCTGGAAGCAATCCGCAAGCATGCAAAGGGCTGGCTGGCCAAAGTCATTCTTGGTCTGATCGCCGTGACGTTCGCCCTGTTCGGCATCGATTCCTATATGTCGGGAGATCGCAGCGGCGGCATGGTGGCCGAAGTCGGCGACGTCGGGATTTCGCGTGAGGAACTGTCGCGCGAAATCCAAGCGCAGAGCGATCGTCTGCGCGAGACGCTCGGGCCTGCATTCGACCCGTCAGTGGCGGAAACGGCGGCGTTCCGCAAGCAGGTGCTCGACAGTCTGATCGAGCGCAAGGCCTTGTTGCTCGAGGCGCAGAAGCTCAAGTTTCTGGCTCCCGACGCCTACGTGGCCGCGGTGCTCGGGCAGATTCCCGCCTTTCAGCAGGACGGCAAATTCTCGCAGCAACGCTACGAAGCCGTTCTGCGGCAGAACGGACGCACCCCCGCTGCGTTCGAGAATGAGCTGCGCCAGGCTTTCATGCTCGAAGGCGTGACGAGCCCCGTGACGCTTGCCGCCTTCAGCTCGAATACGTCCTTGGCGCAGGTTGCCCGCCTGGTCGCGCAGCAGCGTGAGATCTCCTGGGTCGACCTGCCCGTTTCCGCTGTCGCCGGTGAGGTCGCGGTGACGCCCGCAGACGTCGCGCGCTACTACGCGGCCAACAAGCCGGCGTTCACCGAACCGGAACAGATTCGCGCGGAATACGTCGTTCTCGACGCCGCGGCGGTCGCCGCCGGCATTGCCGTCAGCGAGCAAGCCATACAGGATTACTACGCGGCCAATGCAGCGCAATTCGGCCAGCCCGAACAACGCAGCGCCAGCCACATCCTGATCGCCGCCGACAAGGCCAGCGACGCGGCGACGCGGGCCCGGGCCAAGGCGAAGGCCACGGAACTTATGGAGATCTTGCGCAAGACGCCGGAGCGCTTCGCCGAGCTGGCGCGCACTACCTCGCAGGATCCCGGCTCCGCAGCGCAGGACGGTAATCTCGGCAGCTTTGGCCGCGGCATGATGGTCAAGCCCTTCGAGGACGCCGTATTCAGCATGAAGCCGAAGGAAATTCGCGGCCCAGTGGAAAGCGATTTCGGCTATCACATCATCCGCCTCGATGGCATCGAACCTGGGAAACCCGCTGCGCTGGCCGAGGTGCGAAGCGCGATCGTCGATGAATTGCGCAAGCAGCAGGCGCAGAAGGCGTTCGCCGACCTCGCCGACAACTTCAGCAACCTCGTGTATGAAAACGCGGCGTCGCTGCAACCCGCCGCCGCGGCTGCGAAACTCAGCGTGCAGCAAACCGGCTGGATGAATGCGAAGAAGGCGCCGCCACCCTTCGACAACCCGACGCTCTCTGCGGCGCTATTCAGCCCCGAGGCCATCAAGTCCAAGCAGAACACCGAGGCGATCGAAGTCAAGCCGGGCACCCTGGTCGCGGCGCGCGTCACCGAACATCGCGCGGCGCGGCTGCGGCCGCTCTCTGAAGTGTCGCCCGAGATCACGGCGAAATTGCGCGCCGAACAGACCGCGCGGCTACTGGCTAAAAAGGCCGAGGATACGATCAAGGCCCTGGCGGATGGCAAAGAACCTGCCCTGGATTGGTCGGCGTTTCAGGTCGTCGGCCGCCAGCCCTCGGCGCAGCTCGACGCCGCCGGGGTCAAGGCCGTTTTCCGTGTGAACGCAGACAAGCTCCCCGGGTATGCCGGATTTGCGCTTCCCGACGGCTCGTACCGCATCGTGCGCGTGACCCGGGTCGTGGAGCCCTCC
Source organism: uncultured Thiobacillus sp. (assembly GCA_966433795.1). GTDB lineage: Bacteria > Pseudomonadota > Gammaproteobacteria > Burkholderiales > Thiobacillaceae > Thiobacillus. Next base: position 1,931 of record CBJMYK010000270.1, read on the forward strand.
GCGCTCGATCCGATGCTGATGGCATCGATCGACTCGGGCGTCATGCAGGCGCAGCAGCGCGCCGACATGAAGGCTTTGATCGGACTTGTGACCGCCGCTCAGAAGGTCAAGATCCAGCCGAACGCGATCGAGGGCAGATAGAACTTGATCAGTAAAAAAACGCGCCTATAGGCGCGTTTTTTTTAAGTGCGGTGGCTCAGGATTCCGCGCCCGCCGTCGAATTGAAGCCGGCGTCGACGTAGGTGATTTCGCCGGTGATGCCCGACGCGAGGTCGGAGAGCAGGAAGGCCGCGGCGTTACCGACCTCGTCGATCGTCACGTTGCGGCGCAGCGGCGCATTCTTCGCCACAAGGTCGAGTTTCTCGCCGAAGTTGGCGATACCGCTCGCGGCCAGCGTCTTGATCGGGCCCGCCGACACGGCGTTGACCCGGATTCCCTTGGGGCCGAGGCTTTGCG
>CBJMYK010000271.1:0-2374 GCA_966433795.1 uncultured Thiobacillus sp.
AACGGCGAGACGGCGACCGTCGGCAGCAAGGTCGGTCCGCGCGACGTCGTCAAGGTCAGCGGCCGCCGCGTCTATCTGCGTTTCGACGAAAAACGCACGCGCATCCTGATCTATCACAAGTCCGAAGGCGAAATCGTCAGCCGCGACGACCCCGGGGGGCGCGCGACCGTGTTCGACGCCTTGCCCAAGTTGCGCGGGTCGAAGTGGATCGCGGTCGGCCGCCTCGACTACAACACCGACGGTCTCATGATCTTCACGACCTCGGGCGATCTCGCCAACCGGCTCATGCATCCGCGCTTCGAGGTCGAACGCGAATACGCGGTGCGCGTGCTCGGCGAGCTGACCGAGGACATGATCGCGCAACTGCTCGCCGGGGTGGAGCTCGACGACGGTCCCGCGCAATTGCAGAGCTGCTTCGCCGCTGGGGGCGAGGGCGCCAATCGCTGGTATCGCGTGGTGATCAAGGAAGGGCGCAAGCGCGAGGTGCGGCGGCTGTTCGAGCATCTCGGGCTGACGGTGTCGCGGCTGACCCGCATCCGCTTCGGCCCGATCGTGTTGCCACCCCAATTGCGGCGCGGACAAAAGACCGAACTCGACGACGATCTCGTCGCGCAGGTGATGCAGTGGGCCGGGATGGAAGCGACGCCGCGGCGCAAGACGCGCGGCGTGCCGGACAAGCACACGCGCAAGCCGCGAATGCGTTGAAGCGTGGTCGCGGTCGACGGGTCCGGGCGCACAATCAGTCGGGACTCAGCCTTTAGGCCGCGACACGTGGGGCGCGCCCGGCGCCGGTATCGAGTGCGGCCGGCCCGGCGCACCCGACAACCATTTCTTCACTACTTCTTGGTCATCCTTTCGATCACGCCCGCGGCCCATTCGCGTCCGCCGAGGCCGAACGCCAGCGCGAACGCGAGGCCGACCGCGCCGAAGCCGATCTGGAACGCGGCGGTGAGCAGGCTGGTGCCGATTTCGAGCTGCTCGAGCGCGACGAACACGACAAAGACAATCACGGCATATTCGGACAGCGTGCTGATCGTCAACGCCCCCTGCACGCCGATGTTGTTGAGGTAGGCGAATACCAGGCGGTTGATGAAGCGCGCGACGAGAACGCCGAACACCAGTACCAGAATCGCGACGATGATGTTGGGGATGTAGAACACGACCTTGTTGAACAACTCGGCGACCATGTGCAGTCCGAGGCTGTTCGCGACCGTCACGACGACGACGAAAATGACGATCCAGTAGGCGAGTCGCGCCAGAATGCGCGATAGCGAGACGTCGAGGTTGCCCTGTTTGAGGAAGGCTTCAATGCCGGTTTTTTCCGCGAGGTTGTCGAAATGCAGCAGGTCGAGGAGCTTCGTCACGCCGGTGCGCACGAGGTTCGCGAACAGCCAGCCCACGAACAGTAAAAGAAGCGCTGCCAGCAGCTGGGGAACGAAACTCGCCAATTGGGTCCAGAAGGAAGTCAGGGAAGCGACGAAGACGTCGAGTTGCTGCTGCATGGCACACTCCTCACATACCGCGAAAACACAAATTATAGCGGGACGTACGTGGATGGTTTTTTACATTGCGAAGTCGGCGGCCGCCTATTGCACAGGCTGCTTTATGCATACACTGTAAATTCGTTCGAAGCGAGCTGACCCATGTTCCCACACGCCGGTCGTGCCGGATTCCTGCCGCTTGCCGATCTGCCGCGTCTGGTCGGCGAGCTCATGGGCCTCGGCTACACCTGTCTTGGGCCGACCGTGGAAAACGGTGCGATTGCAATGCGTGAGCTGACTGAGGCCGATGCCTTGCCACGCGGGCTGAAGACCGAGCAAGGCCGTGGCAGCTATCGCGTCACGCGCGATCCCGACAACCGCTATTTCGCCTGGGCCAACGGACCGCAAGGCATCAAGCCGCACGCGTTCGCGAGCCGCGAATCGCTGTGGCGCGTCGCGCGCGACGCTGCCGGGATGCTCACGTTCGAGGCGGCCGTTCCGGACGTGCCGAAGCAGGCCTTCGTCGGCGTGCGTTCCTGCGACCTTGCCGCGCTCGCGATCCAGGATATGCATTTCCTGCGGCGCGGACGGATCGACGCGCATTACGCACATCGTCGCGAACAGCTCTTTCTCGTCGCGGTCCAATGTGCAGTGCCGTCGGCCACGTGCTTTTGCGCCTCGACCGGCGACGGTCCGACGCCGGAGGCAGGCTACGACCTCGCGCTCGCCGAATTGCGCGACGGCTTCGTCGTCGAGGCGGGCAGCGAAAAAGGCCAAACGGTTCTCGATGCCTTGAAGCTCTCGCCTGCGACCGACGCCCAGTGTGGCATGAGCCGCGAGCAGGGCGCCACCGCCGCGGCGGCGCAGACGCGCAGCCTGCCTGCCGAGCGCTT
>CBJMYK010000272.1:0-2367 GCA_966433795.1 uncultured Thiobacillus sp.
TGCTCTCCGGCCCCCCCATAGACTCCAGACATCCGGTCCGATGGGGAGGCTAGCGGGTGCGCATGCGGTCGATACGCAGGGGTTCGATCGTGGCGGCCGCGGTCGCAGGTCTGGCGGTCATGGGGCTGCCTCTGGCCGCCCATGCCGGCACGAGCGAACTGAGCATCGGCGTTTATCCCGGCACCGGCAAAGCCGACATCCTCGCCGCCGATTTTCGCGCGCTCGCCGCGCCCTTCGCTCAGGCCCTCGGCGCCGCGCTCGGCTCGACCGTGCGTCTCATGCTCTTTCGCAGCATCAAGAGTGTCACCCGTTCGATGGAGAGCGGGCGCCTCGACGCCTATTTCGTGCCGCCGTCTGTCGCGGTCGCCGCACTCGACAAGCGCTATTCGCCCGTCGCGCGCGTGCGCGACCAGGCGAGCGGGGCGCTCGTGCGGCGTAAGGACGCCAGTCACGTCACGACCGTGGCCTTGACGGAAAAGGAGTCCTGGCTCGACGTCATGGCCCGTCACACGCTCAAGCGCAAGGCGCCCGAGGCGACCCGGATCCTCAACTTCAAGACACAGGAAGAAGTGGTGCTCGCGATGCAACGCGGTTTTGCCGAAGCCGGCAGCCTGCGCAGTAAAGCCGCCGACGAACTCGTCGCCAGCGGCCAGTTCGAGGTGTGGCACGCGCTGCCGACGACGCCGGACTTCACGCTCATGGCGAGCGACCGTCTGAGCGCAGCGGATCAGGACAGGATCGGGGCCGCGGTCGTCGCGCTCGACGCCCAGGTCATCCAGGCGCTGCAGAAGACCATCCACAGCAAGGTGAGTGGCTTTGTGGTCGACAAACAGGCGGATTACAAGGTGATCAAGCAGGCGATCAGCGAGGCCGGCTATTGAATGCCGGCCCCCGGCTTGCAAGCCGTGCGCGGCGCGGTACACTGATCGAGCCATCGCAAGTAGCAGGAGACCCATCATGGACAAGCCGCATCGCTCCGTTACCGGCGCTGTCGTGGCCCAGTGCTCCGACGAGGAGGCGTGCAACGTCTCGCAGTGCGAAGTCTGTTTGAAGGAACTACCCCTCGACGCCGTGAAGGTCGCTGACGCACAGGACTACGTGCATCATTTCTGCGGCCTGGACTGCCTCGCGGCCTGGCAGAAGCACGCCAAGGCCCGCCAATAGCGCCGTCGAGCGCGCGCCTCGATCAGCTAAAATAGCGTCTTTGCCTCGTTCGCAAAGACGCCATGTCTTCCATTGTTTCGCTCCCCGGCAGCGCCGCGCTGTCCTCGTTCCGCATCGACAAAATCCGCGCGCAGGCCGCAATGCTCGGGGTGACATTCGGTGAGCTGAGCGCGCGTTTCTGGCATTTTCTCGAACTCGACGCCGAACTCGACGCGGCTGCCGTGCGCCAACTCGCCCGGACGCTCGACTATGGGACGCCGACCGAGACGCCGGCAGCGGACGCGGTGCAGTTGCTCGTCATCCCGCGGCCCGGAACGATCTCCCCCTGGTCGTCGAAGGCCACCGAGATTTTGCGGAACAGCGGGCTCGGTGCCTTGCGCCGGATCGAGCGTGGCGTCGCCTATCGCCTGCGCGATCCCGAGGGCAGGGCGTTGGCTGAGCCGGCTCTGCGCGCCGTGCTCCCGCTTCTGCACGATCGCATGACAGAGGCCGTGATGACCACGCTCGACGACGCGGCCGCCCTGTTCCGGCACGTGCCGCCGCGGACACTCGAGACGGTCGACGTCCTCGCGGGCGGGCGCGCCGCGCTCGACGCGGCCAACCGCAGCCTGGGCCTTGCGCTGTCCGACGACGAACTCGATTACCTGATTGAAAACTTCGTCCGCCTCGGGCGCAATCCCACCGACGTCGAGCTGATGATGTTCGCGCAGGCCAACTCCGAACACTGTCGTCACAAGATATTCAACGCCTCCTGGGTCATCGACGGCGCAGCCCAGGAGAAGTCGCTGTTCGGCATGATCCGCGACACCCACGCTGCCCATCCGGGTGGTACGGTCGTCGCCTATTCGGACAATTCGTCGGTCATCGAGGGCGCGCACGTCGAGCGCTTCTATCCGCGCGCCGACGGCAGCTATGCCTATAGCCGCGAGCTCACGCATGTGTTGATGAAGGTCGAGACACACAACCACCCGACCGCGATCTCGCCGTTTCCGGGTGCCGCGACGGGTAGCGGCGGCGAGATCCGCGACGAGGGCGCGACCGGTATCGGCTCGAAACCCAAGGCGGGCCTCTGCGGCTTCTCGGTTTCCAATCTCAACCTGCCGGAGTGCCCGCAGCCCTGGGAAACCGGGGCCTACGGCAAGCCCGAACGCATCGTCACGCCGCTCGCGATCATGCTCGAGGGCCCGATCGGTGCGGCCGCGT
>CBJMYK010000273.1:0-2167 GCA_966433795.1 uncultured Thiobacillus sp.
GATTGTTCGCGGCAAGTTTCGCTTGCAGCAGCGGTTGAGTATTGGCGAGCACGGCGCCCACGGCTTCGACCATGTCGCCCATGTTGGCGCCGAGGTCTTCGAGCGTCAGCATGCTGTCCTCGTTCTGGCTCGCCGCGCCTTCCATGAGTGCCTGTACCGTGTCGCGGAACGAGGTCGTGTCCTTCTCGAGCTGCAGCACGACTTCGGGGTCGATCAGGTCGGCCGAGAGCAGCAGGTTCGCGTTCTTCGGCAAACGTTGGCTGAGCATGACGAGATGGTTCGCGCGCGACACCTCGCGCACGCCCGACCCGGAATCGGCGAGCTGGCTCGCGAGTTGCTCGGAAACCTCCTGCAGATCGATACTCAGGGCGTTGATGCGCTTGACGCTCTCGCTCATCGCGACGAGGTTTTTCTGTTGCGACAGGATCTGGTTGACCTGGGGATCGAATTTCTGCCACTGCGCGCCGATTTTTCCGAGCGTGTCGCGAGCGGCGCCGCGCGAAGCCGGGACTTCGTCGTCACCTTCGGTCAGCTCGTTCAGCGTCGCCTCGAAGGCGGCGCTGCCTTCCGACAGTTTCTTGAATGCGGCCGCGTTGCCAAGCACCGACTGCTGGGCCGTCAGCGGCAGGCGCTGCGAGAGCACCTTCAACTCACCCGCGCGCGCCTCGTAACCCGCGCGGTTGTCGAGCTGGATCGCACCGTAGACCGTAAAACCCGCGGCGAGCAGCAGCGAGGCGATCAGCGTGCCCCCGGTGTAAAGGTATTGCTTGTCGACAGGCAGGTGGCCGATCAGCGGGGCGTGGCCGGGCTCTTTGTCCGCGAGCTTGCGCACCGTCTGCATGATGAGCGTCGTATGCTCGCCCCGGGCGCCGCCGCCGACCTTGCCGGTCATCCGGCCAGCCAACCCCTTGAGGCCGTTCATCGTGATTGCCATGTTCATTGCTCCAAACCTCCACTCGTCGGCGCCACGCGCGCCTTTGTTTTTCAAACCCGGATCAGTTCCCGATTTGTGCTTCGACCATGAGGAATTCGGGATTGCCGAGAAGCTGCGCAAAATCCATGTCAAACCAGGCGCTGCCCGCTTCGTCGACATACTGGCGCGCGACCCACGGGCGCGACGCGGGACACTCGTCGAGCACCTGGTAACGGCCGATATTCTTGAGGCCGAGCGTGCTGCGCACCAGCAGCGCCGCATTGACTGCGAAATCGCGGTGCGGGATCAGCAGACGGCAATCGCCGTGCTCGGGCGTGACTCCCTGCCCCATGAAGTCGGAAAAATCGCTTACCGCGTAAAGATTTCCGCGGATGTTCGCGACGCCACGAAACCAGCGCCGCGCGCCCGGAACCTTGACGACCGGCGGGACCGGCAGCACTTCCTCGGTATCCGACAGGCTCACCAGCCAATTCACCTCGCCGACGCGGAAACCGAGCCGCGACCCGGTATTGTCCCGGGTCGCGGCCGCCTGCAGCTGCTGCGAAAGCGTGGTCTGAAATTCACGCAGATTGAACTTCTTGGCCATTTCGGTCGCTTCAGCCCAGGGCCTTGATTTGCGACAGCAGGTCTTCCGGTTTGACGGGCTTCACGAGATAGGCTTTCGCGCCCTGGCGCATGCCCCACACCTTGTCGGTCTCCTGCCCCTTGGTCGTGCACATGATGACCGGGATGTGCTTGGTGGCCTCCTCCTTGGAAATCATGCGCGTCGCCTGATAACCGTTCATGCCGGGCATCACGACGTCCATGACGATCAGGTCGGGGAGCGTCTGCTTGGCCTGCGCGACGGCTTCCTCGCCGCTTTCGGCCATGCTGACGAGATAGCCGTTCTTGACCAGCAGCTCGGACAGGAAAAAGCGTTCGGTCGGGGAATCGTCCACTACCAGAATTCGGCTGATCGCCATGGTTTACTCCTTAGTCCTGATAAAAATTAGGCGCCGGCACAGGCGTGCTCGCGCACCGCGGTCAGCAGCGTGTCCTTGGTAAACGGCTTGGTGAGGTATTCATCCGAGCCGACCATGCGACCGCGCGCACGGTCGAAGAGCCCGTCCTTTGACGAGAGCATGATCACCGGGGTCGCCCGGTACTTGGCGTTGCGCTTGATCAGTGAACAGGTCTGATAGCCGTCGAGCCGCGGCATCATGATGTCGACGAACACGACGTCGGGCTCGTGGT
>CBJMYK010000274.1:0-2164 GCA_966433795.1 uncultured Thiobacillus sp.
AGAACGGCGTGCGCAAGGTCAACATCGACACCGACCTGCGCATGGCGTCCACCGGCGCGATCCGCAAGCACCTGGCCGAGAACAAGTCCAACTTCGATCCGCGCAAATTCCTCAAGGAAGCGACCAAGGGCATGAGCGACATCTGCAAGGCGCGCTACGAAGCCTTCGGCGCAGCCGGCCAGGCCAGCAAGATCAAGAAGGTCTTCAACCTCGAAGAAATGCAGAAGCGCTACGACAAGGGCGAACTCGATCCGAAGGTCAACTGATCGCCGGCTTGCCGGAACCAGACGCTGAAATTAAAGGGGACGCTGCGGCGTCCCCTTTTTTTTCCCCAGGGGCGCGCCGAGGACAGGGCGCGGGCAGCGTGTTGAGGCAATCTTTCCGCTAGGCAGGTGTATCACTTCTGATATATTGGAATACGCTAATATTCTGTGTTTCTTCGCATGTCCAGACCCACCTTGAAATTCGACGCTCGCGTCGTCGCCCGGCTGCACGAATCGCTCAACCACCATCCGGTCTACGCTGCAGTGCGGACGCTTGAAGATCTGCGGGTTTTCATGGCGCACCACGTATACGCCGTATGGGACTTCATGTCGCTGCTGAAGACGCTGCAGCAGCAGATCGCTCCCGCGCGGCAGCCTTGGAAGCCCCGCGGCAGCGGGGCTGCGCGTTTCTTCGTCAATCAGATCGTGTTGGGAGAAGAGTCGGACGAGGGGCTGCCCGATGCGGACGGCAATCCGACCTACGCGAGTCACTTCGAACTTTACTGCGACGCCATGCGCGAAGTAGGGGCCGATCCGGAACCTGCGATACGCTTCGCGGAGCTTGCAGCGGACGACGGCATCGAAGCCGCTTTCGCCTCACAAGCCGTGCCGTGCGCATCGGTCGAATTCATGCGAACTACGTTCGATTTCATTGCCACGGACAGCCCGCACGTCGCTGCTGCGGCCTTCGCCATCGGCCGCGAGCACATCATCCCCGAGATGTTCCGGGCCCTACTGGCAAAGATGGAGATCGGCCGTGCAGATGCGCCTGTGTTTCATTACTACCTCGACCGGCATATCCACCTCGACGAAGACTTCCACGCACCCCTGTCGTTGAAAATGGTGAATGAACTTATCGGCGGAATCCCGGCGCGGCACGCGGAGGCCGAAGCGGCGGCCTCCGCGGCGGTCGAAGCGCGCCTCCGCCTATGGGATGGTACGCTCGCGGCGTTGAACGCGGTGGTTGAGCCCCGCCGCTGAGCGCAGCGGCCGTGCTACTCGACGCCCGCAACCGACAGCCCGTCCGCCGCTTTCGGGTGGTCAGGGAAATCGCGCTGCGTTAGAAAAGCGTCGAGCCCGGTTTTATTCGGTAAGTACCCTTAGCCCAGCATCGCCTTCAACGCCGCCAGCCGGTCGCTGCCGCTGGCCTTCGCCTCGGCCGTGGTCGGCTTCTCGGGCATGCGCACCTCGTCGCCGAGTTCGTCGATAAAACGTGAGGGATCGCAGGCGACCGACTCGCGGGCGCGCTTGCGGCGCGAGCAGTAGGACAGCGTCAGCGACTTCCTGGCGCGGGTCACGCCGACGTACATCAGGCGGCGCTCCTCTTCGAGGCGGCCTTCGTCGACCGCGTCGCGGTGGGGCAGGATGTTCTCCTCGACGCCGACCAGGAACACATGGCCGAATTCGAGGCCCTTGGCCGCGTGCAGGGTCGACAGCCGCACGGCGTCGGGTTCTTCCTCCTCGCGGCCTTCGAGCAGCGTGATCAGCGCGATGGTTTGCGTCAGCTGCAGCAGGTTCTTCTCGTCCTCTTCGCCCTTCTTCGCGATCCAGGCGGCGAATTCGAGGACGTTGTTCCACTTGCTCTGCGCCGCGCGCTGGTCGTCCTGGTCGAAGAGATAGACCTCGTAGCCGATCGTCTTCAGCAGGTCGTCGAGCAGTTCGCCGGCCGGCTCGCGCGCCACGCGCTCTTCCATGCGGTTGATGAAGTTGCAGAATTCGGTGAGCGGCGCGAGATGCCGCTCGCCGATTTGTGACGCCGCAGCGGCCGAGAACACGGCCTCGAACAGGCTCACGTGCAGAGTCGCGGCGACCTGGCCGAGCTTTTCGAGCGTCGCCGCGCCGATGCCGCGCTTGGGCGTGGTGACGGCGCGGATGAAGGCCGGGTCGTCGTCGCTGTTGGC
>CBJMYK010000275.1:0-2137 GCA_966433795.1 uncultured Thiobacillus sp.
CGTCGAAATGGCGCGCGCCGAGTACATGGTGCGTGCCCGCGGCTATCTCAGAACGCTCGACGATTTCCGCCTGATCCCGCTGGGCAGCGACGCCGCCGGTCTCCCCATACGCCTGCAGGACGTCGCAGACGTCCAGATCGGTCCGGAGGCGAGACGCGGGGTCGCCGAACTCGACGGCGACGGCGAAGTGACAGGCGGCATTGTGGTCATGCGCTACGGCGAGAATGCGCTGGAAACGGTGGAGCGGGTCAAGCGCCGCATTCGCGAATTGCAGGCGGGTCTGCCCGCCGGTGTCGAACTCGTAATCACCTACGACCGGTCGGGCCTGATCGAGCGCGCCGTGCGCAATCTCGGGCGCAAACTGCTCGAGGAAATCGCGGTCGTGGCGCTGGTCTGCCTGCTCTTCCTGTTTCACCTGCGCTCGTCACTGGTTGCCGTCGTCACGCTCCCGCTCGGCATCCTCGCCGCTTTCATCGTTATGAAGCAGCAAGGCGTGAGCGCCAACATCATGTCGCTTGGCGGCATCGCAATCGCGATCGGCGCGATGGTCGACGCGGCGGTGGTGATGATCGAGAACATGCACAAACACCTCGAACGCGCCGGCCCTGGCGGTGACTACTGGGAGGCCGCGCGGACGAGCGCACTCGAGGTCGGCCCGGCGCTTTTCTTTTCTCTGCTCATCGTCACGGTGGCTTTCCTGCCGGTCTTCGCCCTCACCGGGCAGGAGGGAAAGCTGTTCGCGCCGCTCGTCTACACGAAGACCTACGCGATGGCCGCGAGCGCGGCGCTGGCCGTCACGTTGACTCCCGTGCTGATGGGCTATTTCATCCGCGGTCGCATCGCCGCCGAGCATGACAATCCACTCAATCGCCTGCTGCATGCGCTATACCGGCCGGCGCTGCTGGCCTCGCTCGACCGCCCCAAAAGTGTCGTGCTGCTGGCCGTGCTTCTGCTCGCGAGCGCCGCGTGGCCGCTGTCCCGACTCGGCAGCGAGTTCATGCCGCCCTTGTACGAGGGCGACCTGCTTTACATGCCGACGACGCTCCCCGGACTGTCGATCGACGAGGCGGCCAATGTCCTGCAGATCACCGACCGCCTGATCCGCCAGATGCCGGAGGTTGCCCGCGTGTTCGGCAAAGCGGGGCGCGCCGAAAGCGCGACCGATCCGGCGCCGCTGTCCATGCTCGAGACGACGATCCTGCTCAAGCCTCGAAGCGAGTGGCCCGCGGGCCAGACCATCGAAGGGCTGATTGCGAAGCTCGACCGCGCCGTACGGCTGCCCGGGCTCAGCAATTCCTGGGGCTATCCGATACGCACCCGCATCGACATGTTGTCGACCGGCATCCGCTCGGCCGTCGGCGTCAAGATCACGGGCCCGGATCTCGCCGGTATCGGCGCGCTTACAAAAGCGCTCGAGGGTACGCTCAAGGGCGTCCCCGGAACGCGAGCGGTTTTCGGCGAGCGTCTCAACGGCGGGCGTTATCTCGACATCGAGGTCGACCGTGCCCAGGCCGCGCGCTACGGGGTGTCCGTTGCCGACGTCCAACGGTTGGTGCAGGGCGCGATCGGCGGCGAGCGCATCGGCACCGTCATCGACGGGCGCGAGCGGTTTTCGATCAACATGCGTTATCCGCGTGCGCTGCGCGACTCGGTCCAAGTACTGGCGGACGCGCGCGTCGTCGCGGCGAGCGGAGCCCAGGTCCGGCTCGGCTCGCTGGCGCGCTTGAGCATCATGGACGGGCCGGCCGAAATCAAGAGCGAGAACGGACGCCTGGTGGGCTACGTCTATGTCGATATCGACGGCAGGGATCTCGGCGGTTACGTCGACACGGCGAGGCAGGCCGTGGCGGCCCATGTTCAACTGCCACCGGGTTATGCCGTCGAATGGTCGGGGCAGTACGCAAGCCTGATTCACGCGAGACAAAGGCTGCAATGGCTTGTACCGCTGACCGGAGCCCTGGTGCTGTTTCTGCTCTACCTGCACTTTCGGCGGCCGAGCATGGTGCTGCTGGTCGCCGCCTGCCTCCCGTTTTCGCTCGTCGGCGGCCTGTGGCTGGTCTACTGGCTTGGTTACCCCCTGTCGGTCGCAGTGGCGGTCGGCTTCATCGCGCTCGCGGGGGTCGCCGCGGAGTTCGGG
>CBJMYK010000276.1:0-2055 GCA_966433795.1 uncultured Thiobacillus sp.
GGCGAGGACGATCCACAAAACGAACATTTTTGTTTTTTGACGACGTCGCGAGGTTGAGATGTTCGTCCGATGAGCAGGACGGGCCGGATACGACGCGGGTTCGTCGCATATCGACGCGACGACCTTTGAGGCGTCGCAGCGCCGCAGAGTCGGCGCACCTGCATCCTAATTGATCGCGGCCCGAGCTTCCACTCCCGCCGCCGACTGCGTCGGAGATCAGCGGAGACCTACACGGCGGGGCGGCCGCTGCCTGCAGAGAGCGAAAGGCGCTGGCGATATCGTTGAAAACGAGTTTGCGGCGCCAATCGCCCGAATTCAGACGTGCCGCTGCCTAGTCGGCAGCGCGGGAGGGATCAAGCGTCTCTTCTCGAGCCGTCCCCTTAACTTAAAGTGGAGGATAGAAATGAAACTTGCAACCGGATTGATACTGGTCCCGGCCATCGTCCTGGGCCTCACCGCCTGCGACGTCAAAAAGACCGAAGAAGGTAAATTGCCGGACGTCGATGTCCAGGGTGGCCAAGCGCCTAATTACGACGTGGATTCGGGCGACGTCGACGTCGGCACGGAGAAAAAGGAGATTACGGTTCCGACCGTCGACGCCGACACGCCTGCACAGGACGAAGCAGAGGAAAAGGCCGGCAAGGAGTAAGCCGCACGCTCGGGTACGCCGCAATGGCGTACCCGGACGTGGGTGTGCTTAGGCACGTCTTCTTGCCCCGGTGTGACGCGGTGCGGATCGCCCGCAACTCCGCCTCGCTAACGGCGGTCGATCGGCCGTCGTCCTTCTTTTTCCGCGCGCCCGGCGCGTCCCCTGTAAATCCCGGGTCCGTTCGAGCCCCGCGGCGCAAGGCGTTCGCTGCCCCGACTGTCCCTGTCCGACTATCCACTCTTATTCTTCGTCATGCGCCCCGCAGGCCGCTGATCAGCTCCGCCGGCGCGGCCAGGTTCAAAGTCGCGCGCGTTTCTGGGAGGCATGTCGTGAAAACCGTCACGGGCTCCGGATGTCGCCGAGGGTCCGGGCCCGTGGCAGTTCGCGCACCGCGCGGGGTTCGCGGGGAATCGCAGGTGCTGCGCGCGGGCGGGTTGACCGTGCGGTCGGGTTCGGCGCTCGCTCGAGCGCGCTGCCGCACACTTCGGCGGTCGAGAGCGTAAATTACTATTATCTGGGCCGGCGACGCGTGAGAGATTATCGGCGCGGCCGCGTGCCCACGACGCCGGCGAGTTGCCGCATAAACGCCTTATGGAGAAACGATTCGTGAAACTGATCCCCAAGCTTGTCGCGCTGAGTGTGTTCATCGCGCTGCCCGTTTCGACCGCGGCCTACGCTGAGGAATTTGCGCCCTACGGCACGGCCAAGGTCGACATGCACGCGATGCCCGTCACCGACGTCGTGTTCGACGTGAACTACGAAGACCCTCAGCAGTTGAACATCCTCTACAACTTCATCCGCAACACGCAGAAAATCACCAAGGGCAAGGTCGCCGTGGTCACCCACGGTCCCGAACTGCGCGCCTTCGCCAAGGAAAACTATTCGAAGTATCAGGGCATCGTCGACAAGATGGCGGAACTCGCCCAGGACGGCGTCGAATTCAAAATGTGCAGCAACGCGATGAAGGCGGCCGGCTTCAGCGCGGAGGACATGCACGGCTTCATCACCGTCGTTCCGGCGGGTTTCCCCGAGATTGCCTACTACCAGGCCAAGGGCTACCAGTACATCAACCCGATTCCCTTGTCGGTCAAGGACGTGCGCTACCTCGACCAGCCTCAGCTGAAAAAGCAGTAGCCGTCAGTCAAGAGAACGCCGCTCGCCGACCGCTCTTCGCTCGGGCTGCCGGCCTCGACCCACTTTGCCGCCGATCCGGCGATCCAAGTGTCCGCGCCGCGTGGGCCTGTGCAGCATCCGCCGTCGCGCCACGACAAAATGGGGGAGTCCCGCTCAGTCGAGCTTCCGGCACAGCGGCAAGTCGGTCGGGGCTTCGAGCGCCCGCGCGATCGCGCTCGCAATGTCGTGGATTTCCTCCGCACTGAAATGCTCGAACAGACGGCGCGCGATCG
>CBJMYK010000277.1:0-2019 GCA_966433795.1 uncultured Thiobacillus sp.
ATCAAGGAGATCTGGAGCGCTAACCGGCAGGTCTATGGCGCGCCGAGGATCCACCAAGGTCTGCCCGTCGCGACGAATTTCTCGCCGGCGTCCGACTTCGGCTGGTATCTCTTCGCCGGTGTCGAGGGGCGCGCGGTGGCGCAGAACATTTTTCTCGACGGCAACACCTTCCGCGACAGCCGCAGCGTCGACAAGAAACCCTTCGTCGGGGATCTGCAGTTCGGATTCGTCCTCGACTGGCCCGACGTGCGAGTGAGCTATACCCACGTGCTGCGCACGCGCGAGTTTCGCACCCAGGAAGACAACGATGGCTTCGGCGCGGTCAGCGTTTCGTTCAAGTTCTAGGCGTGAAACCGAGTCCCCCCTCGTGCGCCCGGCTCGCCCGCCGAAACTGGCATAATCAAATCTCTCTCGTCCGCAGCGCGACCCATGAACCTCAATCCCATCGTCGAGCCCCTGCCCAACACCTTCGCGCTGCATGAAGGCGAGTTGATCGCTCTGCAGGTGCGCGCAGCGCAGGCTTTCTCGCTGCCCGACACGCATTTCCGCGATCCGCTTGGCGATGGCGGCGCCGGACCGCTGCTCGTGGCCATTCCCGCGGGCGCGTTCGAATACGGCGCGGCGACCGACGAGGCCGCGCCGGCCTACGAGCGGCCCCGGCGCGCGGCCTTGATCGAACGCAGTTTCGCATTGGGTGTCTGCCCGATCACCACCGAGGAATTCGAAGCCTACGCGCACGCGACCGGATGGCGGCCGCGCGCGGAGCTGATGTGGCTGTCGGGCCGAAAACCCGCGATCAACGTGCGCCAGACCGAGGCGCGCGACTACTGCGCCTGGCTCTCGGAGCAGTCCGGACAGCGCTATCGCCTTCCGACCGAGCAGGAGTGGGAATACGCCTGCCGCGCGGGCGCGGCGAGCGCCTACCCCTGCGGCAACTGCATCACGGCTTCGCAAGCGCTCTACAACACCCGCGGCAGTTTCGACGCGGTGCACCCGAGACGGCCCTACCTGCTGTCACGCCGCTTCATCGGCCGCGGCGCCACCGAAGTCGGTCGGCAGGCGCCCAATCGCTGGGGTCTATGCGACATGCCGGGGAATGTCTGGGAATTCACCGCCAGCCCGTGGACCGAGGGCCATAGCGGCTTGCCGGAGCGGCCGGCGCCAGGCAAGCCGCAGGCGATCGTCACCAAGGGCGGCTCGTGGTTCGATGGCCCCGAGGATTGCCGCGCAGCCGCCCGCCGGCGCCGGCTCGAGAATGAACTCGACATCAACCTCGGCTTTCGTGTCCTGCGCGAACTCGCGTAAACCCGGCGCCCGCGAGGCGCCCACGGATGAGTCATCAAGATTCCGTGCAGGCTAGCCGTTCAGACACAGAAATCTGAGGACGCCTACCCTGCCTGCCGAAACCGAGAACTTTGTCGCTGAACTCGATGCGGCCGTCGCCGCCCATATGGATTGGACGCGGCGCATTGTCCGCTGCGCGGTGCTGCGCACGAAGCCGGAAGACGACGTGCTCGATCCGCTCGCGGATACGCTGTGTCGCTTCGGGGTCTGGTTCGCGCGCAATCGTCGCGATTTCGATGCGCTCGACGCGCCGGCCGCCGACCGCGCGCACGCTGCGCACCGCGCCATGCATGACGCGATCCGCGCGATCTGCCTTCACGTCATCCGCGGGGAAGCGGCGCAGACCGACGAACTCGATAATTTCGAACAGTCGCAGGCGGAGCTGATTCGGCTGCTGGCGACGTTCAAGACCTTGTTCCTGTCCAAGGCGGTGCGCCGCGATCCGTTGACGCAACTGCCCCTGCGCTACAACATCGAAAGCGACTACGCGCTCTACCAGAAAGAGGCGCGACGCAAGCGCACCGAACTCTACGTCGCCATGATCGACGTCGACCACTTCAAGCCGATCAACGACACCTATGGCCATTCCGTGGGAGACAAAGTCCTGCGCCATATCGCGGACACCCTGAAGCACACGCTGCGCAGCGACGAGCCGCTGTATCGCTATGGCGGAGA
>CBJMYK010000278.1:0-1992 GCA_966433795.1 uncultured Thiobacillus sp.
GCTGCGAATGTCGTAGAAGCGGAACAACAAGCGCGCGAGCGTCGACTTGCCGGCGCCGCTGGAACCCACCGCGGCCACGGTCTTGCCGGCGGGAATCGTGAAGCTTACGTCGCGCAGGATGGGCCGGTCGGGGTTGTAGGCGAAGTTCACGTGCTCGAATCTGACTTCCCCCGCGACGACGTCGAGCGCGCGGGCGCCGGATTTGTCCTCGATCTCGCGCGGCCGCTGCAGCAATCCGAACATGCGCTCGACGTCGGTGATCGACTCCTTGATCTGGCGGTACATCACGCCGAGAAAGCTGAGCGGCTGGAACATCTGCAGCAGGAAGGCGTTGACCATCACGAGGTCGCCGAGCGTCAGCGTCCCGGCGACGACGCCGTTGGCCGCGCGCAGCACCATGAGCGTGACGCCGATCGAGATCACGCCGGCCTGCGCCGCGTTGAGCAGGCCGAGCGAGCGCTGCGACTTCATCGACATGTCCTCCCATTCGGCGAGGCTGCCGTCGTAGCGGCGCGCCTCGTATTTCTCGTTGCCGAAGTATTTGACTGTCTCGTAGTTCAGCAGGCTGTCGATCGCCCGGCCGTAGGCCTCCGAATCGAGCGTGTTGGCGCGGCGCACGAATTGCGTGCGCCATTCGGTGATCGTCACCGTGAAGCCGATGTACGCCGCGAGGGTCACGAGCGTTATGGCGCCGAATATCCAGTCCAGCTTGACGAACAGCACGCCGGCGACCATGAGGATTTCGAGCACCGTCGGCGTGATGCGGAACAGCAGATAGCCGACCAGGCTCGAGACCGCACGTGCGCCGCGCTCGATGTCGCGCGTGATGCCGCCGGTCTGGCGCTCAAGGTGGAAGCGCAGCGACAGCGCGTGCAGGTGATCGAACACGGCCATGCTGATGCGGCGCATCGCGCGCTGCGTGACCTTGGCGAAAATGACGTCGCGCAGGTCGGCGAAGGTCGTGCTCGCGAAGCGCAGGAGGCCGTACGCGAGAATGAATGCGAGCGGCAGCACGAGTTCGGGGCGCGGCTTGTCGAGCGCGTCGATGATTTCCTTCAGCACGAGGGGTACGGCGACCGAAGCCAGCTTGGCGCCGATCAAGAGCGCCAGGGCCAGCAGCACGCGGCCGCGGAATTCCCACAGATAGGGAAAAAGCCGGCTGATCGAACGCAGACTCGG
Source organism: uncultured Thiobacillus sp. (assembly GCA_966433795.1). GTDB lineage: Bacteria > Pseudomonadota > Gammaproteobacteria > Burkholderiales > Thiobacillaceae > Thiobacillus. The sequence continues at coordinate 1,180 of CBJMYK010000278.1, forward strand.
TTCACCGGGGGGCGGTGGGGCGACGTGGGAACGGACAGCGGGATGCATCAGGTCGGTTAGAATCGCGTATTTGGTTTTCCCGATTTTACGTCCATGCGTCGCGCTTGCCGGCGCGGACGTGCATAACGATGAAGCTTTACGGCATTCCCAACTGCACCACGGTGAAAAAAGCGCGCGCCTGGCTGGCCGGCCACGGCCTCGATGTCCCCTTCCACGACTTCAGGAAGCAGGGCGTCGATTCCGCCTGGCTGCGCGCGGTCAGCGCGGACGCCGGCTGGCAGAATCTGATGAATACGCGTGGCACGACTTGGCGCAAGCTGAGCGACGCCGAGAAAGCGGCAGCCGCCGACGAGGCCGGCGCGCTCGCCCTGATGCAGGTCCATCCGAGCGTCATCAAGCGCCCTGTGCTGGAACGCGACGGCCACTACCATCTCGGCTTCAGCGACGACCATTACCGAAACCTTTTTGGAGCATGACCCGGCATGGCCAATGAAACGCTCAAGGATGCAGTCCTTGCCAGTGAAACCTTGGCGCTTGCCGTCGAACTCCTCAAGCGCCGCTCGCTGACGCCCGACGACGCCGGCTGCCACGACCTCATCGCCGCGCGACTGCAGGCGCTCGGGTTCCACGTCGAGCGCCATCGTCACAACGGCGTCGACAACCTGTGGGCACGCCGCGGAACGACCTCCCCTGTGGTCTGTTTCGCCGGGCATACCGACGTCGTTCCCACCGGCCCGCTGGAGCAATGGCTGTCCGATCCGTTCGAGCCGACGCTGCGCCAGACCCTCGCCTTCTGCGCGGAGGACCCGGTCG
>CBJMYK010000279.1:0-1966 GCA_966433795.1 uncultured Thiobacillus sp.
CCGAAAAGTCGCGCTGGCCCTGCGTGTCGTGCTCGCGCTGGACGTAGCCGATCTTCCCGTGCGCGATGAGTTTGCCGGTCAGGGTCCAGTCACCGAGCAGGTTGTACTCGGTCTGCGTATATTCGCGATCGAGCGAGGAAGAAAGAGGGCGGTTCGGATATTCGCCTTCTGCACGCCGCACCTGTCCGCTGAGCTTGCTGCCCTTCGGCGTCTTGTAGCCGAGCGTTCCCGTGACGCTGTCCTCTTCGTAGTCCAAGGGCGCACGACTCAACGCGCTATTTGTCGCCTCGACGGTTGCCGCGCCGGCGCCGATACTCCAGCGAGGGTGGAATTGCCATGCGGCATCCGCAAAACCATGCCGTCTCGTGACCTCGTTGTTGACCGCCAATCCCAGTTGATCCCCGAGATTGGACTGGGTCACTTTTTCCGTGGCACCCACCCGACCGGACCAGTAGTTTCCGAGTTGCCAGTTCCATCGCAATTGGTAATCCGAACCGTCGTAATCGAGGTTGTCGTAGCGCGAAAAGCGAACGAAACTCTTGCTCGCGCTCGCCACGACCCGCTGACGGCCCGGCCGCCAGTCGACATTCAACCCCGCGCTCAGCACGCTGTAGCGGTCCGATTTTTCAGGGACCAAGGAAAACTCGCTGTCGTCGAGACGATAGAGGTTGCTGTCGTAGTAATGCGTATAGGAAACGAAGGGGCGGAAGGTATCGCCTTCGGCCGCGTGGACGGGCAAGGCCTGCAATGCCGCAATCCCCACGCCGGCGAGCACCAGCACCCCCTCGCAACGCGTCGCGCGCGCTCCCTTGATTCCGCCAATTTCGGGTGCGCGCTGTGAGGCGCAAGCCGACCACGCCAACTCTTTCTGGCGCCAAGTGCCCGGTAGGACCAAACGTTTTTTCACCAAAACCTCCACTGGCCCGTCGTCACGACATAGGCACCCAACAGGCCGTTGGTTGCCGCATGCGCGATGATCGGAGCCCACAAGTTGCGTGTATGGATATAGAGCCAGCCATAGGCCAGGCCCGCGATCAATCCAGCGAACCACTGGACATGCTCCACTGCGAATAGCGCGCTCGCTATCAGCAGCGCCTTGACGCCCGTCCTTGCCGGGTCGAGCGCGAGGAAATCAGACTGCTGGACCCAACGTTGAAGAAACGAACGCCAGAAAAGCTCCTCCATGATGGGCACGACGAGTGCGGCACCCGCGATCCGGAATGCGACCAACATCCAGTCGATCTGGCCGCCCGCGTTCCGCGGATCGTACCCTTCGCCCGCTTCGCCGAGGAGCATCCACCCGGCCTCGAGGTTGACCCACAGCACAAGCACCCCGACGCCTACCGCCAGCGACAGCAGCAAGTGCTTGAGCCGCAAACCGTATCGATGCAGTTCGGCGTAATAACGCCACAGCACCACGAGCGCCAGCGCGACGAGACCAGCCTTGAACGGGTACAGCCAGCGAATATCAAAACCGGCCACGCGCTCGGGCAGCGCGCCCTCGAGCACAAGCAAGCCGATATACAAGCCGAACGGCAGGCTGCGAACAAATATGGCAGACATAAGCAAAACGGGCGCTTTCGCACCCGTCTCTTATTTCAGGCCGGAAATGCCTTTGCTGATCGCGTCCGCATCGGGGTCGGAGTCCGATACGGCGGCTTTCGCCGCGGCAGGCTGAGCCGTCGCCACAGCGTTATCCTTGCCAGCGTCGGCGAACTCGCCGAGATACTCGATCTTGGCGTTTTCCTTCAGGGCTGCCAATTCAGCCTTGGCCGCTTTTTGCCGCGCCTCGGCCTTCAGCACGCGCGAAATGGCGGGTTTCGCTTGTTCGAGCGTGACCGGCTGCGCCTGAGAGTCCGCGACCACAATAAGCAGCAATCCATCGGGCGCATTGGCGACCAGCGCCTGCCCGTTTGGCATTTCGGCTAGCCTCGGCAATATCGCGGGCGGCAACTGCTCGGCAGGG
>CBJMYK010000280.1:0-1827 GCA_966433795.1 uncultured Thiobacillus sp.
TTGCCGCGGCCGGGATGGACGACGAGGCCCACGGGCTTGTTGATGACGAGCAGCATCGGATCCTCGTAGACGACGTCGAGCGGAATCGCCTCCGGCGCGTCGGGCGTCGCGCTCGGGTCGGGCTCGACCTGGACGCGGACCGATTCGCCGCCGCTGACCTTCATCTTGGTCGTGCCCCAGGCGTCGTCGACGACGATCTTGCGCGCACGGATCCAGTTCTGGATGCGGTTGCGCGAAAACTCCGGCAGCAGAGCTGACAAGGCCTGGTCCAGGCGCAGCCCGCCCTGCGCGTCGGGGATGACGAGCTCGCGGACGTCGCCCCCGCTATTTCCCTTATAATCGTCCATCAAATTTTCTGTTTCTTTTCCCATGCTTAAGCAATGTTCATCCCGTTTTAACGCGTTCGTCCGGTCGCGCCGCCTTGCAGGGGCCGGCCGCGCTGCATTGCTCGCGGGGGCGCTCGCGCTCGGCGGCTGTGGCCTGCTGCCCGAAGTCAAGGACGAGACCGCGGGCTGGTCGGCGCAGAAGCTCTACGCCGAAGCCAAGGACAACCTCAACGAGGGCAACTACGAACGCGCGGTCAAGCTCTTCGAAACCCTCGAGTCGCGCTACCCCTTCGGCCGTTACGCACAGCAGGCGCAACTCGAAGTCGCCTACGCCTATTACAAGGACAACGAGCCGATCTCGGCGATCGCCGCGTGCGACCGTTTCATCAAACTGCACCCCAACCACCCTAACGTCGATTACGCCTACTATCTGAAGGGGCTGGCGAATTTTAACGACGACCTCGGCCTGCTGGGCAACCTCGTCGATCAGGACCTGAGCGAGCGCGATCCGCGCGCGGCGCGCGACGCCTTCCTCGCGTTCAAGGAACTGGTCACGCGCTTTCCGCAGAGCATTTATGCGGCGGACTCGAGCGCCAGGATGAAGTATCTCGTCAATGCGCTTGCCAACAACGAGGTCCACGTCGCCAAGTACTACCTCAAGCGCGAGGCCTACGTGGCGGCCGCGAACCGCGCGAAGGAAGTACTCGAGACCTATCCCGAAGCGCCGGCGCTCGAAGAGGCGCTCGCGATCATGGCGCTGTCCTACGACAAGCTGAAACTGCCGCAGTTGCGGGACGACGCGCGGCGGGTGCTTGTGCTCAACTTTCCAAACAGCAGGTATCTGCAGGGCGTGAGCATCAAGGAAAAGGCCTGGTACCGCTTCTGGTGAACGCGACCCCGCGCCGAGGGCTGCCCGCTCTCTGAGCTGGGTCTGCGGTCAGATCGCCGCTTCGCCCGACTCGCCAGTGCGGATTCGCACCACCTGCTCCACCGCTGTCACGAAAATCTTGCCGTCGCCGATCTTGCCGGTGCGCGCGGCGGCAACGATCGCCTCCATGACGCGTTCGACCAGATCGTCGGCGACGACTACTTCGAGCTTCACCTTGGGCAGGAAATCCACCACGTATTCGGCGCCGCGGTAGAGCTCGGTGTGCCCTTTCTGGCGACCGAAGCCTTTGACCTCGGTCACCGTCAGGCCGGTGACGCCGATCTCCGACAAGGCTTCGCGCACTTCGTCGAGCTTGAACGGCTTGATGATCGCTTCGATTTTCTTCACAACAGGTCTCCTTCAGGGCGGTATTTCGAGGTGATCGGGTAGCGTCGGTCCTTGCCGAAATTGCGCGGCGTGATGCGCGGGCCGGGCGGCGACTGGCGGCGTTTGTATTCTGCGAGGTCGACCATGCGTATGACCTTCTTCACGATGGCCGCGTCGTAACCGAGCGCGACGATCTCGCGCGCCGACAGGTCGCGTTCGACGTAGGCGGCGAGGATCGCGTCGAGC
>CBJMYK010000281.1:0-1779 GCA_966433795.1 uncultured Thiobacillus sp.
CGTCGGCGACGACGCGCTGCCCTTGATCCGCCTGCAGCCGGCGGCGGAAAAAGCCTTCTACGATTTCGAAGCGAAATATCTGCGGAACGACACCCAATACCACTGTCCGGCGGGCCTGCCCGACAGCCAGGAGACGGCGTTGCGCAAACTCGCGCTCGACGCGTTCCGCCTGCTCGGCGGACGCGGCTGGGGCCGTGTCGACCTGATGCTCGACAGTCTCGGCAACCCCTATCTGCTGGAAGTGAACACGTCGCCCGGCATGACGGACCACAGCCTGGTGCCGATGGCGGCGCGCGTCGCCGGCGTCGATTTCGACGCGCTGTGCGTCAAGATACTGGAGCAGACGTTTATGTCCGACCGGTTACTGGCATGACGTCCGCCGAACTCTCCGCCCATCCCCTCAACCAGGTCGCGCGCGTGCTGACCTGGGGCGCGCTCGCCTTGCTCGGCTATGGCGCGCTGAGCTGGATCGCGGCGCAGCCCTGGTTCGCGTTGCGCACCATCGAGATCAAGACGCCGGTGGCCCATGTCACCGAAGCGCAGATTCGCCTCGTCGCCGAGCGCCAGGTGAGCGGTACGTTCTTCACCGTCGATCTCGAACGCGCGCGCAGCAGCCTGGAGAAGTTGCCCTGGGTGCGCGAGGCGCGCGTCGAACGGCGCTGGCCCGATACGCTCGTGGTGTCACTGGTCGAGCATGTGCCGCTCGCGCGCTGGAACGACGACGCGCTCGTCAACGACCGCGGCGACGTCTTTGTCGCGGCGGTCGCTGATCGATTGCCGCGCCTGTCAGGCCCCGACGACAGCAGCGCGGAAGTCGTCGCGGCCTATCGTCGCCATCAGGTCGCGCTCGCCCCGCTCGGCATGACGATCCGCGAGCTGCGTCTCTCGCCGCGCCGCGCCTGGCGGATTCGTCTCGACAACGGCATGCAGCTTGCGCTGGGCCGCGATAACACCGACGCGCGGCTCGCACGTTTCGTCGCGCTGTATCCGCGCGTGTTCGGCGCGCAGTCCGCGGCCCTTGACGTCGCGGCCGGCGCGGCTTCCGCAGCGCCGGCCTCACCCATTACCGTCGATCTGCGCTATCCGGATGGCTTTGCCGTGCGTACGGCGGATCGCGCGTCCCCTTTCAAACTGAGTGAAACATGAGTGCCACGCAACATGAGTAAGCCAAGAGACCCCAAAAACCTCGTCGTGGGCCTTGACATCGGCACCTCGAAGATCGTCTGCATCGTCGCGGAGATCAACGAGGAGGGCACGCTCGAAATCATCGGCATGGGGACCCATCCTTCGCGCGGGCTTCGCCGCGGCGTCGTGGTCAACATCGAGGCCACGGTCAATGCGATTCAGCGTGCGCTCGAAGAGGCCGAACTCATGGCCGACTGCAAGATCCGTGAGGTCTACACCGGGATCGCCGGCAGCCACATCAAGAGCTTCAACTCGCACGGCATGTTCGCGATCAAGGACAAGGAAATCAGCCAGATGGACGTCGACCGCGTGGTGGAAACCGCGCGCGCGGTCAACATTCCGACCGACCAGCAGATCCTGCACACGATCCCGCAGGAATTCATCGTCGACGGACAGGAAGACGTGCGCGACCCGCTCGGCATGAGCGCGGTGCGCCTCGAAGTGAAGGTCCACATCGTCACCGGCGCGGTGTCGGCGGCGCAGAACATCATCAAGTGCGTGCGCCGCTGCGGGCTCGAAGTTGGCGACCTCGTCCTCCAGCCGCTTGCGAGCGCGATGGCGGTGCTGACCGAGGACGAGAAGGAGCTCGGCGTC
>CBJMYK010000282.1:0-1697 GCA_966433795.1 uncultured Thiobacillus sp.
GGCGAATCGCAGGCCACCCGCCGCTACCTTTACTTCGCAGCCAAGGCCGATGTCGAAGGCTACAACGACGTCGCCGCCGTCTTCCGCTCGACCGCCGAAGGCGAAACCGGTCACGCCCACGGCCATCTGGAATATCTGGAGAAGTGCGGTGATCCGGCCACCGGCATGGCTTTCGGCCCCACCGCCGACAATCTGAAAACGGCGATCGCCGGCGAGACGCACGAGTACACCGACATGTACCCGGGGATGGCGAAGGATGCGCGTAGCGAAGGCTTCGATGAAATCGCCGACTGGTTCGAGACCCTGGCCAAGGCAGAGCGCTCGCACGCCAACAAGTTCCAGAAGACCCTCGACAGCCTGGGTTCCTAAAGCTGTACGGGAAGACGGGCCGCGCGCCCGTTTCCCTGGCCGGCGAAGGCCGCATCGGACGATAGGGTTCGGGCGCCTTCGTGCCCGGCCGAACACCCTGAATCCCATTTGGAGTTTGCATGAGCACCCGCGAAGGTAGCCTCGAAGCCCCGACCCGTCACCCGCTCGACTGGAAAAATCCTGATTTCTACGACGAAGAGAAGTTTCTGCACGAGGCGGAGCGTGTCTTTGACATCTGCCATGGCTGCCGCCGTTGCGTTTCGCTCTGTACGGCGTTTCCGACCCTCTTCGACCTCGTCGACGACTCGTCGGCGATGGAAGTCGACGGTGTCGCCAAGGCCGATTACTGGAAAATCGTCGACGAGTGTTACCTGTGCGACCTCTGCTACATGACCAAGTGTCCTTATGTACCGCCGCACCCCTGGAATCTCGACTTTCCGCACACGATGTTGCGCGGCAAGGCGATCAAGTACAAGAAAGGTGGAACGATCTTCCGCGACAAGCTCTTGTCGAGCACCGATGCGATGGGCAAGCTCGCGTCGATCCCGGTCGTCGTGCAGGTCGTCAACGCCAGCCTCAGGAGCCGCCCGATCCGCAAGATCATGGATGGCGTGCTCAAGATCCATCCCGAGCGCAGGCTGCCGCACTACGACAGCGCAAAGTTTCGCTCGACCGCGCGGCCGCGCGGCGACTTCGCGGTCAAGGATGGCGAGAAGACGCCGGGCAAGGTCGCGATCTATGCGACCTGCTACGTGAACTACAACGAACCCGGCATCGGCCACGATCTCTTGAAGCTTCTCGCGCACAACGAAATCCCGACCGTGCTCGTCGAAAAGGAGGCCTGTTGCGGCATGCCCAAGCTCGAGCTCGGCGATCTCGACGCGGTCGAGAAGCTCAAGCAGGTCAATGTCCCGCATCTGGCGAAACTCGCGCGTGAAGGCTACGCGATCCTGACGGCGGTCCCTTCCTGCACGCTGATGTACAAGCAGGAACTGCCGCTGATGTTCCCGCACGACGCCGACCTGCAGGCGATCAAGGAGGCGATGTGGGATCCGTTCGAATATCTGATGGCACGCAACGCCGACGGCCTGCTCAAGACCGATTTCAAGACGTCGCTGGGCACGGTCGCGTATCACGTGCCGTGCCATCAGCGCGTCCAGAACATCGGCAACAAGACCCGCGACGCGCTGCGGCTCGCTGGCGCCGAGGTCAATATGGTCGAGCGCTGCTCGGGCCACGACGGCACCTGGGGCGTGAAGAGCGAGTTCTTCGAAAAATCGATGAAGATCGGCAAGCCGGTATTCCGGCAGATGGCCGAGCCTGCGCCG
>CBJMYK010000283.1:0-1684 GCA_966433795.1 uncultured Thiobacillus sp.
TGCCCTTGGCCGTATGCGTTATGCTTTAACCAACATGCGCCGACTGATAGAGAATTTCGAGCCGTCGATGAACGCACGCTTCTTCCGTTTCGACGGCAGCGAAATGCCGTGGTGATCAACTGCGCAGTGCGACGACGAGGGGCACGGTCATCTCAGCCGCGGACGCGCCGCCGTGCACGCCGATATGGGTGTATGGCATCTCGCCGCGCAGCCAGTCGCGCAGGATCGCACGTCCGCGCGGCAGGAGCAGGTAATCACCGATGCGATCGCGCAGCGCCGGATGGGGGTCGCCGGGGCCGAACCATCCTTCGCGCACGAGCGCTTCGCTCTTGAATACCCGTACCCGGTCGGCGAGTTGCTCCGCGAGATAGCCCTTGAAGTCGGCTTCGCGGCCGGAGCGGACGTAGGCGTAGGACGCGCGCGCTTCGCCGCATAGCGGCAAGAGCAGGGTATCGCGCAGCGCAGGGTGGTCGTCGAGATCGATCGTCTCGCCCGGCGGCGAATCGATGAAACCGTGGTCGGCCGTGACGATGATGACGCTGTCGCGTGCCGCCTCGATCAGCCGCGTGAACGAGGCATTGAGCGCATTGAAGGCGTCGATCACCTGCGGACTGTCGATCCCGTGCGCGTGCGCCAGGCTGTCGAGTTGCGGCCAGTAGGCGTGAATGTAGCTCGGTGCTTCGCGGCGCAGCAAATCTGCGAGCACCGCAAACATTTCTTCCAGGCTGCCGTAGCCGTAACGCTGCGCCGGGCCGGCGATCGCGAGATTGAAGTCGGAATGGACGATCTGCTCGGGGCTCACGACGTGGCCGGCACGTTGTAGTCGCTCGAACAGCGGCGTCAGCCCGAATAGCGAGGCCGCTGACACGCCGGCCTCGCGCAGGCTTTGGCGGCCGGTGCGCAGGCGGAAGGGAAGCGGCGCGACGACAGCGCCGATCTCGCGTAAGTACATGTGCCATCCAGTCAGGCCGTGCTGCTGCGGTGCCAGACCGGTCATGAAAGTCGGGATCGCGCTCGCGGTCGTCGACGGGAAGACCGAGGTCAGTTCGGCGCGCAGACAGCGGCGCAGCGGACCGTCTTGGCGAGCCAGAAAGGCCATGCCCATGCCGTCGACCACGAGCAACAGCACGTGTCGCGCGGCCGCCAGGGTTTCGGGCGGCAGGGTCGCAAGCGTCGGATAGGGACTGCCGCCGGCCAGGGCCGTTGTGATCGAACTCATGAGATTGACCACGCTGCCGCCCGCGTAATCGGGCAGCACGAGGTCGGGGTCACGCGCCATCGCCGCGCGCATCGGCTCGGTCATGCGATCGTTCACAGCTCCATTTTTCTCACTCGGAATACGCGGGACGTCAGGCTCGCATCACGAAGCCTCGCCCGTGAACTGCGGTCGCGCGCCGTCCTCGTCGCCCGGTGGCGCGCGACCCAGAAGATACGCCGCCACCAGCACCACGCCAGCCGTCGCCAGCGGCAGCCAGTAGACGACGCCGCTGCGATAGCCGTCGTAGTCGAGATAGCGTTCATTGACGACGACGGCAAGCGTGACGCCGAGGATCACGAGGCCCGACGCGAGCAGCCACGGACCGCGCAGCGCTGCGACGGACATGCCATAGAGCACGAAGGGCGTCAGCACCGCGGCCAGGACCAGGCCCTGAAGCTGATAGGCGACGTGGTAGAAGGGGACGAG
>CBJMYK010000284.1:0-1679 GCA_966433795.1 uncultured Thiobacillus sp.
AAGCCAAATCCATCATGGAAATCTACGAGCAGGACGGGACCCTCTATGGCCGCGTAGTCGAGCTGCTGGATCCCCCGCCGGATGATCGCCATCCCATTTGCGAGAAATGCGAAGGCGATCGAAAAGATGAGCCCATCGAAGGCATGGTCAGCGGAATCGGCATGCCGGGCTACATCGCCTACGGGGTTTTCGCAGGTGAAGTGCTCGGGCCGCTGCTGCTGATCGTCGGCTTCTATGCGCGCATCGGTGCCGCGTTGATCGCGGTCAACATGCTCTTCGCGCTCGCGCTCGCGCACCGGGGCGAGCTCGTCGCCCTGACCGAACAGGGCGGGTGGGCGCTGGAATTGCAGGGCATGTTCCTGTTCACTGCAATCGCGCTGATCTTGACCGGACCGGGCCGCATCAGCGTCAACCGGCGTTGAGCGCGGCAAGACGATGGGGCCCGGGCGCCGCTCGAGCCGCAGGCCTAGCGTCTGGCGCTTTCCTTCACGACCGCCCAGCGCGCGAGTTTTTCTTCGAAAGCCATGCCGGCATGCGCCGGGCTCGTCGAGGGAAGCCTCTGGTAGGCGATGAGTCGCGGCCCGGCGGACAAGCCCGGCAGTACGATGCGGCGATAGAGGTCGGCCGCCTTCGCGCCGTTGAAGCAGATCAGGTGGATGTGCGGATGCGATTCGATGAACGCGGCGAAGTCGTTCGGCACGACGCTCGACCGCACGATGGCCGAATCGAGGCTGCCCGGCCGCTCCGCGGCCGCACAGACGTCCCAGAGCGCGACCCGGTTTCTGACGAGGGTCTGGCAACGCTCGTCGTAGGGCAGGTCGATCCCCGCCCCGAACAGACGCGCCATGATTTTCCAGAACGCGTTCTGCGGCTGGGCGTAGTACTGCTGCATTTTGAGCGAGACCTGCCCTGGCAGGCTGCCGAGAATCAGGACTCGCGCGGACGCGTCGGCGATCGGAGGAAAGCTTTTCGAGTGCATGGGCGATCGCGGCGGAACGCTCAGACGAATTGCGTCTGACCGCGGCCCGCGGCCTTGGCTCGGTATAGCGCCTTGTCGGCGCGCGCCATCAGCGCGGTGAACGCATCGTCGTTTCCGCGCCATTCGGTCACGCCGATGCTCACGGACCACGCCGCGGGCAGGCCTTCCCTGCCTGTGGCATGGATACGCGTTGCGATCGCCGACGCTTGTGCAACGTCGCTGTCCGGCAGAATGACCATGAATTCGTCGCCGCCGAAACGCGTGAGCCGGTCGGTATTGCGCAGCGCACGCTTGGCGCGTCGCGAGAAGTCGACCAGTACCTTGTCGCCCTCGAGGTGGCCCAGGGTGTCGTTGATCGCCTTGAAGTTGTCGAGGTCGATGAGCATGATCGAAAGCGGGTTGCCGTGGCGCCCCGCGTGCGCGATTTCCCGCTGCAGCTCCTCCGTCGCCGACTTCTTGTTCATGCATTGCGTCAGGTCGTCGTAGCGGCTCGTGAATTCGAGTTCGCGCCGCAGCCTCTCGGAGGCCAGCATGATCAGGCTGATCGCGCCGAGCGGTAGCGTGACCGACGGCAGACCGGTATAGGCGAGTTGGCCGATCGCGGGGTCGAAGACGCCGGCGGGCTGCGTGCCGGTCGCCAGGCCCGCGAGGCGCAGCAGGCGCGCCGCAATCAGGAGGGCGAGCGACACGGCGAGCACGA